>CASEHG010000275.1 GCA_949287565.1 uncultured Brachyspira sp. | reverse complement strand
TTTTTTATTTTTAATATAGCTGACAACTAAAGTTATCAGCTGCTCGTTTATCGCTTTAAAAACTTATATCATAACTAATATTTAATTTAGTATTATAAAGCTAATTATAAAAATTGTTAGCGTCCGGCAAGTTTACTTGTCGGAGTATCTATGCGAACAATTTTTATTAACAATAATAAAAAATAATAATTTATTAATCGTGCGTTGAATATATTTTTAATCTAATAACAACTTGGGTGGGCAGCTATATTTTCTGTATTAAGCAGTAAAATAAATGATATTATAAATTTAGAATAGAGCAGAAAATCTATAGGGTGGGGTATGTAAATAAAGTTTTAAAATTTAATTACACTTCCCCGCCCTTTATACTTGCTGCTTAATTAGTCATTTTTGATTTTATTTTTCTTGTTATTTAAAATAGTAAATAAAGCACCCACCCAAGATTTTTTTTTAAATTTATAGTGAGTGCACCGCACGATTAAAATTATATAAAAATATAGATAAAATAAAAAATTAAATTTATACTATTATATAGTCTAAATAGCGTGCGTTATATACGATATACAATATTAAGAATTATACTGTATTAATATTCTTAGTTATAAAAAATGCGTATTTTTCAAAAAAGTTACAAAAATTAACACTGTCTTTCGGAAGATATAGAAAATTATTTTTTATAATTCTGTTATAATCAAAAAGTATCTATTGTAAGGAAATATTTTATGAAAAAAGAAAGCATAAATATATCTGACAGAAAGTATAACATAAAGTATTATACTATTTCAGATGAAAAAGCAAAATATCCATATACACTTCCTTCATTAAAGACATTGATATCAAAAGCTAAAGAATGCTATATAGTTTCTAAAGCATCAGGAAATAAATTACATGATAAGCCTTACAATGTTGAAAGAGTAAAAATTTCAAAAACAGATGATAATACATTTGTATATAATTTTATAGATATAGGCTCAATTAAAGAAGATATAAAAGGTGTAATGACAAATTATAAGGATACAATATTATTTTTTGAAATAGGTGTTTTTGCAGATATATACAGTTATTTAAGAAGCCATTTACAATTTGATATAATAAACTGTTTTTCAAATGACGGCAGCATAGATATTTCCAGTATTAAAGATAATATTTTTGATAAACTTCCTATCAAGAAAGATAAACTCATAAAAAGAATGCAGAACTATTATGATGATAATAAAAACTGCATACTTCCTGCCTACAAAGTTCAAGACAGCATTTTTGAAGAATGTAAAAAGCCTTCTAACAAAGTACTTTATTCTATGTGTCATCTTCCTGTGCTTGAAAAAATATCTGAACTCGAAAATATGAAATTAAATTTAAAAGATATAGCAGATATTTTCTTCAGCAATGATAATAAAGAAAATATAAATAAATCTTTAGTAAAGAAGATTACTTTAAATAAAATAAAGCTGATAGAAGAATCTGTTAAGCATTTGAATTATACCGAATTAACAAAAAGGATAGATAATTTTAAATATCTTGAAGAAATTTCTCTATCTAAAATAATAGAACATATATTCTGCTTATATTATGTTTTGCAGCATGATAATGTATTAAGAGATAGTTATATTAGTTCTATTGGTACAATATTAGATACAGAAATGGAAGAGTATTTATCATTATCAGAATATTTTTCTAATGATGCTATATATTTTGATAAGATGTTTTATCATTTCGTACAAAGAATAAAATATTTATATCTTAAAATGGATATAAATTTTGATTGTTTGTTTATAGGTTTAGAAGAATACAGAGAATATCAATATAATGAAGTGATAAAATTATGCATAGATAAATACAATGAAATGAAAAATGAATTAAAAGAATTATTCTCTGAATTATATTCTGATGATATTGTTAGAATATACGGAATGCATAATTTAAATCATGAAAATTATTTTGACAATGAAAATAAATTCAAATCTATTTTAAATTACGGACAGCATTATGTGAGTTTAATTTTATTTAATTATGATTTTCTAAAATTTTTATGTTCATTTACAAGTTTTAGAATTGATTATGATATAGTTGATAGAGATGAAGAAATTCTATTTTCTAATATAGAGAGTAAAAATTACAGCAATAAGAAAATCTATAATATAGCTTCTATTATAGATGATATAAATACATTTTTCTATATAGCAGAAACTTTATACTTTTTTAATCCTTACAGTATAAAATCTTACAAAGATATACTTAATTCTTTGCATTCTTGTGTGGTGAGATTATCTTGTTTGAATTATGAATTATTAAAAGAGTATGTAAAGAGTAATGATATTGAATTTACAAATTATATTGATGAATTTACTCTAATGCTAAAAATTGCTGAAAAACATAAATGCATTGATGATGTTTCAGTAAACTCTAATAAAGAAGTAATTAACTTTTTGAAAACTCTTGAAGAATTGAAAGATGTAAAAAGGTATGAGTATATATTTATAAATAATTCTTTCTTTATTTATAATCAGGAAATTCTTTATAATGAAAAAGATGAAAAAAGACTTGAAGAAAAAATAAAAAAATTTGAAGAAAAAGAAAAAACATTTCAAGAGGAAGAAAAAAGTGAGAGAAAAATATTTTTTGACGCCAATTATAAAACTATATATAAAGCGGTTATGTATGACATCAAATTAAAAGAATTAGAGTATGAGTGTTTTGAATATGATGAAAAATATTTAGAGGAACATTTTATAAATGCTCTTGACTATATGTATAGAGTATCATACTACAAAGAATATTTGATAATTAATAATGCTGATTTAAGTGATCTATCTAAAAAAACAAAAATATTTTTAGATAAAAATAAAAAACTAAAAACAGCTTTTATGGATTTATCAAAAGATATAAAAAATGTATAGAAAATAATTGAATTGATAATTAAATGAAGAATAAAAACTTCATTTGTTATAAAAAAATTAGGAGAATAAAAAATGAAAAAAGCTATTATTAAAATTGCTATTTGTTTAACAGCAGTATTATTTGCAGTAAGCTGCGGAAATGATGCAAATACTGTTACAAACCCACCTACCATGGATGATACTTATGATTTTAAAGTATATTTATCAACAGTTAGTACTGCACCAAATTATGATAGAATAAATGTGTCTTCAGATAAGACTAAAGTTTCTAAAGCATCGTCACTAGAATTTTCTATGACACCTGGAATAGTAAAAGAAGCACAAGCTAGAATAACAGATGTTAAAAAAGATAATGCATCTTCTTTAGTATTAGATATTTCAGATTTTACTATTGATAGTACAATAACTGATCTTACTGAATCTATTTTAACATTAACTCAGTCAGGTATTAATAAAGTAAAAAATGCTAATCTTACAGCTGCAACAGAATATATATACAATGTTGATATTACATTTACATCAGATAATGAGAAGTTAAAAAATAAAGAAGCTGTAGTTACAGTACCAATAAAAATATTAGTGATAAAGAATGTAACAAAAATTGATATAGAAAATATCATAAAAAAAGCTAATAGTGGAACAATTACTATTAGCGGAGGTGCTGCTAGTTTTGATTTGAGTACATTTCAATTAAGCCAATCAGGCTCAACAATAACTTCAACAGGAGATAATGGCGGAACTTATAAAGCTCAAGAAGCAGCAGAATTATTTTGGAAAATAACAGATGATAATTTAAAATACAGTCCTTATGCTAAAACTTCACCAATAAGCGGAGATGGAAAAACAGCTGATTTCACTATAACATTACAATTTAAAGATGGATACGAAATAGAAGATAGTAACTATGCATTTGTTAATAAAGATGGAATTAAATTAAGTTTAAAATTAAATGGTACAGGCACTTGGAAAGAATATTAATCTATTTATAAATTAGATCAATCAAATATATAAACCTCATGCTTTTTTAAGTATGAGGTTTTTTATAGATTTTTTATCTTATTTCAAGAACTGCTTGATAAATGAAAACATTCTAAATATTTATTGGTTTAGCTATATTGAAGTATTTAAAAAATTATATACTTCAAATGCTTTTTTTTTAATTGCTATATATTTAGTAAAGTGAATTACATATTAGAAATAATTAAATTGATAATTAGTGAAGAATAAAAAACTTCATTTGTTATAAAATAAAAATTTTTAGGAGAATAAAAAAATGAAAAAAAGAATTCTATCAATTATTTCAGGCTTAATTTTAATAAGTCTATTTGCAGTAAGCTGCAGCGATAAGAAAGGTACAGATCCTACAAATACACCTTCTACACCAAATAAAGGAATACAGACTTATCAAGGAGATTGGAAGGTTGATGGTAAGGATGATGCTCAAAATACTATAAGCGGAACTATTAATATAGATGCCAATGGAACTATAACAGGAAATATACAAGGACTTATTGATCCAAGTATGCTTATCACTAAAGATAAAATAACAGATAAAGGCAATGAAGTTTATGAAATTATTATGTACGAACAAGGAGGATTTAAACAAGTTTTTGAATGTACATTTACTTCTGATAAAGCTGCTACATGGAAAATTAAACAAACTGGAGCACAGGTTCCTGGAGGATCTGCAGTTGCTGGGCAGGGAACTTTAGCTAGACAATAAAACTCATTGTCTTTTAATTAAAGATTAATTATAAAACCTCATGCTTTT
>CASEHG010000274.1 GCA_949287565.1 uncultured Brachyspira sp. | reverse complement strand
AGGAATACCATCTTTTTTTTAAACTAAAAGTGTGCAATATCTATGGCTCTTAAACAATATTTTTATGTTTATAATATTGTAAGATTATGAAAAATAAATTATTATTGATAAAATGAATAATATAAAAAAATTAGCTATACTTCATCCTACTTTCGGATATAACGGCGGTGCTGAAAATGTAATACTTGCATTCTCAAAATACTGTCATAGTTTAAATATAGAAATAACTATTTATACTTACAGATTAAGAGATGGTGTACCAAATTATATAAAACAAATAAAAACCGATATAAAATTAAATCCTTTTATATTTAATAAAACTTCCAAATTTCTAGCAAATGAATTAAAAAACTATGACGCTGTTTTGATACATAATTTTCCTGCAACCATATTCTTTGGACTTGCTTCAAAGTATGCAGAAAAAAATAATATTAAACTTCCTAAAAGTTTTTGGTATTGCCATGAACCTAGTGTGAGGCTTTACGGGTATGATGATGAAAGCTATAAAAAACTTCAAAAGACTTGGGATATAATTGCAAGATATACAATGCATTTAGATAGACTCGGTGTAAGCAAAATAGATTATATAATGTCAAATAGTATAAGAACTAAAGAATCAGTAAAAAGAGTTTATAATAGAGAGGCTGAAGTTATATATCCTTGCATAACTGATACAGAAAATATTATACCTATTAATGAAGGAAATCATTTTGTATATATAGGAAGAATTGAAAAGCCAAAAAATTTAGAAAATGCAATCATTGCTTTTAAATCATTCATAGAAAATATAGAAGATAAAGAATTAAAATTTATAATAGCAGGAAAAGGCAGACATGAAAATAATTTGAAAAAACTTACAGAAAAATTGAATATGAATAATAATATTATATTCAAAGGTTTTGTAAGCGATGAAGAAAAAAAAGAATTATTAAATAAAAGTTATGCATTAGTAATGCCTGCTGTAAATGAACCATTCGGACTTACTGTAATAGAAGCATTATACTCTTCATGCATTTCTATAATATCAAATAAATCCGGAGTATACGAAATAGTTAAAGATTTATCTATCAGCTGCAATATGGAAAATATAGAAGAAATAATAAATTCTATGTTATTAGCATATAAAGATAAAAACATAAAAAACAATATAATAAACTCTTCAAAGCCAATATTAAATATTTTTACAGTATCATCATATAGTGAAAATGTAATAAAATATATAGTAAATCACTTGTAATATTTCTAATATGTATTATAGTTATAATTGACTATGTACCATTTTATAGTTAAATAGTTAGAATTTATTACGGAGAGATTATGAAAAATTATACATCTATACCTAGTGCATTTTTTGAAACAGTTCAGAAAATGCCTCAAAGTCCAGCCTACAGATATAGAGATAATAATGAGGAAAAATTTACAATCACATATAAAAAACTTTATGATAAAATAAATGCTATAGCCAAAGCATTCGATGTGAAAGGCTTATCAAAAAAACATGTTGCAATATTTTCAGAAAACAGAATAGAATGGTTTATATCTGATATGGCGCTTTTAGCATTAGGCTCTGCTGATGTTCCAAGAGGTATAGACTCTACATCTGATGAATTAAATTATATAATAGAGCATAGTGAAGCTGAAGCAGTGCTAGTAGAAAATGAATATGTATTTAAAAAGATAGAAAAACATCATAAAGATTTATCATTAATAGTTTTTCTTGACAGTTCTAAACATGACCCGGATAATAATATTTATTCTTTTGAAAAGTTTTTAGAACTTGGTGAAGAAAGTCTAAATGGCGATGAAGAGTTTGCTATAAAAAAAGCATCAAAATTAACTAATGAAAGTACAGCAACTATAATATATACTTCCGGAACTACAGGAAAACCAAAAGGAGTTATACTCACACATGGAAATATACTTCATAATGTAAGAGTTCTTCCAGATATAATAAAATTACAGCCCGGAGAAAAACTTCTTACTATACTTCCAATTTGGCATATATATGAAAGAACAATATCTTATGTAACAGCTATAACAGGTTGTTTTACAGCTATCACAAATAAAAGATATTTAAAAAATGACTTCACAGAAGAAAGACCTGATATATTTATTTCTGTGCCTGCAATATGGGTTAATATATATAATACAGTAATGAAAAATATAGATAGAAAAAGTACATTCACCAAAAATCTTGCAAAATTCTTAATAAAAAGATCTATAAAATATATAAGAAGCGTAAGATTTCAAAATGATTTAGTTTATTTATTAGGTGATGAAAATAAAAGTGATAAAAAGTCAGAATATAGTATAGGTATGTTTGATCCTATTTATCATAAAATGGCTTCGAAAATGGTATACAACAAAATAAAAGAATTAACAGGAGGTAAAATGCGTCTTACTATATCAGGAGGCGGAGCTTTACCTATGTATATAGAAGATTTTATTGAAGCGGTAGGAATAAATTTAGTTGTCGGCTGGGGTATAACAGAAACTGCTCCGGTTGTAACATTAAGATCGCCATATAAAAATTACAGAGGAACTTGCGGTGCTCCTGTGCCTGAGGTAAAAATAGAGGTAAGAGATAAAGAAGGAAATATTTGTAAAGATGGTGTTATGGGAGTATGTTATATAAAAGGACCTAATATTTTCAAGGAATATTATAAAGATCCGGAATTAACTAAACAGGCTAAAATTGATGGTTTCTTTAATTCCGGAGATTTAGGAACATATACTCAGCAGGGAGAAATTGTTTTAACAGGAAGAGCAAAAGAAACTATAGTACTTCTTACCGGTGAAAATGTAGAGCCTCAGCCTATAGAAAATAAAGCATTAGAATCTCCTTATATTTCTCAAATTATGCTTGTAGGACAGGATAAAGCTTCTACAGGGGCAATTATAGTAATTAATAAAGAAAACATAAAAGAACATTTTGATAAGCAAAAAATTTCTTATGATGAAAAAACACTTGCATCTTCAAAAGACGTTTATAAATTAATGAGAGAAGAATTGGATAATTTAATTAACTATAGAAATGGATTCAGACCTTATGAAGCTATAGCTAAAATGATAATCACAGATGAAGAGTTTACAATAGAAAATGGGCTTTTAACTCAATCTTTGAAAATAAAAAGAGCAAATGTTATGGAAGCATATAAAGATAAAATAGATGCTTTATATGATAAAATAAAATAATTCCTAATATATACGAAAATTTTTAAATTTTCAGTATTTTATATATAAATATAAGTCATTCTTTTATATAATTAAATGCATAATAATCAATTATTATTACTTTTATAATACAATACAAATATTACTAATCTTTCATATTGTTAATATTCATTTAGATGAGTAATTTAACTCTATCCAGTTTTTATATTCTCCAGTCATAATACTATTTAGCCATTCATTATTATTTAAATACCAATCTATTGTGTAATCTATTGACTCATCAAAATTTCTGCTTGCTTTCCAAGATAATTCATTTTTTATTTTATCACAATTAACAGCATATCTTTTATCATGACCTGCTCTATCATCTACAAATGTAATAAGTTTCTTATAATAGTTCTTATTCTTATTCATTTTTAATGCTATTTTCTCACATAAAATATTTACCATATCTATATTAGTTATTTCATTTTCTCCGCCAATATTATATGTTTCTCCTACTTTACCATTAAGCATTATTGTAAATACAGCACTACTATGATCATCAACATAAATCCAGTCGCGAACATTTTTACCATCACCATAAACAGGAAGCTTCTTTTCATTAATAATATTCAATATCATAAGAGGAATTAATTTTTCAGGAAACTGATAAGGTCCATAATTATTACTGCAATTAGATATTGTTACAGGTAAATTATAAGTATAAAAATAGGCTCTAACTAAATGATCACTGGATGCTTTTGAAGCAGAATAAGGACTTCTAGGGTTATATGCAGTTGTTTCATAAAAATATCCTGTTTCATCAAGAGAACCATAAACTTCATCTGTACTTATATGATGAAAAAGTTTATTATTAAAATCATTTTCCCATAATCTTTTAGAAACTTCCAAAAGATTGAATGTACCTATAATATTAGTTTGTATAAAATCCTTAGGTCCGAAAATAGATCTATCAACATGACTTTCTGCTGCAAAATGAACTAGACAATCTGGTTTATATTTATCAAATACTTTACTCAGTAAATCTATATTACAAATATTTACTTTTTCAAAAAAGTATCTATCTTTATATTTATTTTCAATATCCTTTAAATTTAAATAATTACCAGCATAAGTAAGAATATCTACATTTATTATATTGCCTTGATAGCTAGTATTTTCAAAAATATATCTAATAAAATTACTGCCTATAAAACCGCATCCGCCTGTAATTAAAATATTCGAAAACTTCCTCATATAAATGGTTTCCTATATTACAAATACATACAAAATTAATTTTTAAACAGTAATTCATTAAATAATTATATTACTCTCTAAATTGTAAAGAATATAAATATTGATATTTACCGCCTCTTTTCATCAATTCATCATGAGTACCAGATTCTATTATTTTACCATCTTCAACTACACATATATATGTTGCATTTTTTATTGTAGAAAGTCTGTGTGCTATAACAAATGTAGTTTGAAGATTAATAATTTCATTTAAAGCCTTTTGAACATACATCTCACTTTCTGTATCTAATGCACTTGTTGCTTCATCAAGTATCAATATAGAAGGTCTTTTAACTACAGCTCTCGCTAAAGCTATTCTCTGACGCTGACCGCCTGAAAGCATTACACCTCTTGGTCCTATATGAGTATCATAACCATTAGGCAATTTCAAAATAAACTCATCAGCATGTGCTATTTTTGCCGCTCTTACCAAATCATCATCTGTAGCATTAGGATTTGCATATAAAATATTTTCTCTTACAGTTCCATAAAATAAAATATTTTCCTGAGATACTACACCTATTTGATTTCTTACACTTCTTGTATTTAATTCATTTATATCAATACCATCAAACCTTATAACTCCTTCACTTGGAGTAAATAATTTTGGTATCAAACTTATCAAAGTAGTTTTACCCCCGCCTGAATTACCAACAAAAGCAACCACATCTCCTTTATTTACATTAAAACTTACAGGTCCCAAATGAAAAGGCTGAGAATCACTTCTTTTTGGATATTCAAAATGAACATTTTCAAAAGTAATTGAATGTTCTATAGGCTTCATTTGTTTTTTAGTAGGATCATCAACATTTTCAGGCGGTAAATCTATAATCTGAAATACTCTAATGGCTATCATTTTAGTTAACTGCAAATTCATAAATATACCAGATAAATCTCTAACAGGAGTGGATATATTAAGCATATAAAGTAAGAATCCCCATAAAAATTCAAAAGGCATTTCTCCTTTAAATATTAAAAATCCGCCGTAAGCAAGTATAATAAGCATAGCAGCTATCATTACAAGTTCTGTCATAGGTCTATTAAGAGATGTAAGCAAACTAATTCTTCTCATTATATTTATTAATTCACTATATAAACCTCTATATCTATTAACCTCTTGATCTTCTTTAGAAAATATTTTTATAACTTCTATACCTCTTATGTCTTCCTGTATAACCGAAGTTGTACTGCCTAGAAAATTTTGCTGTGCCGAAATTCTAGTTCTTATTAATTTTGAAACCTTATCTATACCTAAACCTATTAAGGGTGCCGCTACAAAACAAGCTAGTGTAAGTTTAACATTTAAAAGAAGTAATACACATAAAGTAAGTATTAATGTTAAAGGTACCGTTATCATATTAGGTAATGTACCAGATAAAAAATTTTCTATTGTACCAGATTCATTAATAACTCTGCTCATCAAATCACCTTCTTTCTCCTGTTTAAAATATGCTATATCAGTATTAAGAAGCCCTTTCATCATATCAGCACGTACATCTTTACCTATTTCCTGAGCAGTAAAAGCAAAAAGAAAAGTTTTTACATAATCAAATCCAACTCTAAATAAAATATATATGAAGCCAATAATAATAATAAATGCAAATTGCGCTATTATTACAGGATTTCCAATAGAATCTCCGCTTAAAAGCTGCTGAGTTAAATCTTTAGTGCTCAAATTACTAAATTTTGCAGTCAAATCAGCAACTAATGGAATTTTATCTAATAGATCAACTCTCTTTCCTCCAGTAATTGATATTGCTAATTGACCGAAAAAAGGAGGCAATATATTTATGATTGTATATCCTATACTTAAAATGAAAGAAGGTATAAATAATTTCTTATGTCTCATAGCATAAGATAGCATTCTTCTATATGGATGTTTTTCAACTTTTGAATAATATTTTTGTATATGTTCTTGTGTAACAGCACCATAATCAAATGGCCTTTCATCTTTTTTAAAAAATTCTTTTACTTTTTTTATAAGCATAATTTTATATTCCTAATATCATTTTATATTTTTTATGAAATACAAATTATTTTATATTATAATATTTTATATTTCAATATTCTATTAAATTTTCACCATACTCTAACCGCAATTTTCTATCAGCCATATTAGCAATAGAAATAGAATGCGTTACAATTATTAAAGAAGCATTACTTTGTTTTGTCATACTCCATAATAATTCTCTTACTACTTCAGCATTCTTTTTATCCAAATTTCCTGTTGGCTCATCTGCTAATACAACACTAGGCTTATTTATTAAAGCTCTTGCAATAGCAACTCTCTGTGCCTCACCTCCTGAAAGCTCACCTATTCTATGATCCATTCTATCTTTTAAACCTACAGTTTCAAGAAGGCTTTCAGCTTTTTGTCTTGCTTCTTTTTTATTATATTTAAGCATTAAAGACGGTATCATAACATTTTCTAAAGCACTAAATTCACCAAGCAAATTATGAAATTGAAAAACATATCCAAGTGAACTATTTCTAAAATGTGCTAATTGTCCCTCATTCATTTTACCAATATTATTGCCTAATATATCTATACTGCCTTCAGTAATATCATCTATTCCGCCTATTAAATTTAAAAGAGTAGTTTTTCCGCTTCCTGATTCACCTGTTACGGCAAGTATTTCATTTCTATAAACTTTTAAACTTATAGACTTTAATACTTCCACTTTAGGAGGTCCTGCATAAGTCTTTTTTAATTTTTCTATATTAATTAGAACTTCTTTATTATCACTCATATCTAAGCACCTCCGCAGGTTTGTATCTGCTTGCTATATAAGCTGGTATTATAGCAAATAAAACAGAAAGTAAGAATGAAATACTAGCAACCATAATAACCTGAGAAGCATGTATTATTGAAGGAAGTCCTCCGCTTACATAATATATATCTGATGGGAAGAAGTCAGGAACTATAGGTATTGATATTCCCGCACTTATTTTTGAAGGAATAAACCAAATAATATTTACTATAAACTGCATTATGATTCTTAATCCTTCCAAAGCTTCATTTACATAATTAGCGAGCAATATACCAAATATTACGCCTAGTACAGTACCTATTAAACCAATTATAGCCCCCTCCAAAAAGAAAACTTTAGCCACATTTGAAGGTCTCAAACCCAATGTCTTTATTATAGCAATATCTCTTCTCTTATCCTTAACAAATATTATCTGGCTTGATGCAATGTTCAAAGCTGCTATCAATATTATAAAAGACAGTATCAAAGCAAGCATCAATTTTTCTGTATGCAAAGCCTGAAAGAAATTTCTATCAAATAGCATCCAAGGCATAACATTATAGAACTCTTTTAAATCTGTATCAATTTTTTTAGCAACCTTATCCGCATCAAAGAAATTTCTCACCTTCACAGCAACTCCAGTAACAGCATTATCATACCCAACCATCTTCTGCCCTGTTGTAAGAGGAACTATTACCATTCTGCTGTCATATTCATAATAACCCGTTTTATAAATACCTTTAATAGTAAAAGTAGTTTTCTGAGGCTTGAATCCCCTCTCAAAACTACCTGAAGCTGAAATTATATCTATAGTATCGCCAATAGATAAAGCATAATCTTTTGCCATTTCAGAACCTATTAAGGCATCATTAGTATTCATATTTTTATTATTGCCTTCAACAAAATTAAAATACTTTATAAAATCTTTATCTGTAGTGAATATATTATCCTCAAATGAACGAACTGTTATAAGAGTGGTAAAACCATAAGAACGCATTATGCAAGGTAAAACTATATATGGATAAGCACTTGTTATTTCTTTATTACCCATTATATTATCAACAACATATTTATAATCTGTAAGAGGCTGATCACTGTAAGCACTGATATTTATATGTGCCCTCATTCCAAGTATTTTATCTCTTATATCGTCCTGAAAACCATTCATAACAGAAAGCACGGTAATCATTACCATATCTCCGACTAATATTCCGAGTACACATATAATTGTAATAATTGAAACAAATGAAAATTTCTTTTTGGCTCTCAAATATCTGACGCCAAGCATTAACTCT
>CASEHG010000273.1 GCA_949287565.1 uncultured Brachyspira sp. | reverse complement strand
ATATCTTCAAATGTTGTAAGCCCCTCACTGAAAGCTGTAGCAGTACCTGAAGCTATAGCATACTTATAAGAATCTAGTATACTTAAATTTTGGCTTATTCCATATACAATACCAGCAACCATAGCATCGCCAGCACCTACAGAACTTACAAGTTTTCCATCAGGAGCATTTCCTATATAAGAGCCTTCTTTAGTAACTAAGGCAGAACCATCTTTTCCTAATGATACTATAACATTCTCACTTCCGTCTTCTACTAATTGCTTTGCATAAGTTATGATATCATAAACAGTTTTTATATCCCTTCCAAAATATTCTGACAATTCCTTTCTATTTGGCTTTGTAAGAAAAACATTTTCCTTAACAGCTATTTTAAAAGCATTTTCTCTTGAATCTAATATCACTTTTACATTATTTTTTGATTTTGTTTTTTGTATAATGTCTTTATAAATATCTTCTTTTACTGAACTAGGTACACTTCCTGAAAGAACTAATACATCATTATCCTGAATATTATTATCTATAATAGAAAGCATTTGATCTATATTTTCCTGCAATATTTTAGGAGATTTACCCATTATTTCAGTTTCTTTTTTTTCTGTTTTTATTTTTACATTGATTCTAGTATTTTCAGCAAGAGAAATAAAATTATCTTTTATTCCGTATTTATTTAAATCTGATTTTATATATTCACCTGTAAAGCCTCCGCAAAATCCCAAAGCAACAGATTCAATACCAAAATTTTTTAATACTTTAGAAACGTTTATTCCTTTTCCTCCTGCTAAAGTATACGAAGTATTTACTTTATTTAATTCTCCCTCTTCTAATTTATTCATATCCATATAATAGTCTACTGCAGGATTTAGTGTTAAAGTGTAAATCATATAAACTCCTCTATTTTTAGTAAATAATATTAATACATATATATTATAAAGTATATACAAAAAAATAAAATATTGACTATGATTAAAAATTAATATTTAATTTTTATAAAAATAATTCTTTGACTTTTTTTGTAATTTAATTATACTTTAGTTATATAATAAAACTTTTTAATTTGGAGTATTAATATGGCTGTTTTAGTATGCGGAGGGGCTGGATATATAGGCTCACATGTAGTTAATGAACTTTTAAAGCAGAATATAGAAACTGTTATAATAGATTCATTGGAATATGGGCATAAGGATGCTATCAAAGACTGTAAGAATTTCTATCATGGAAATATAGGTGATAGTGATTTACTTGATAAAATTTTTAAAAGTCATGATATTGATTCTGTAATGCATTTATGTGCTTATATAGAAGTAGGAGAAAGCGTACAAAATCCTGCTAAATATTATCATAATAATGTATCCAATTCTATTAATCTTCTTAATGCGATGCTTAAAGCAAATGTTAAGAATTTTATATTTTCTTCTACTGCTGCAGTTTACGGAGAACCTGAAAAAATTCCTTTGGAAGAAGATTGCAGAAAAGAACCTACTAATCCTTACGGCGACAGTAAATTAGCATTAGAAAAAATACTTTCTTGGTATACTAAGGCTTATGATTTTAATTATGTAGCTTTAAGATATTTTAATGCTTCAGGTGCGCATCCAGACGGACATATTGGAGAGGATCATAAACCTGAATCACATTTGATACCATTAATACTTCAAGTACCGCTTGGTAAAAGAGATTCAATAAAAATATTTGGTGATGACTACCCTACTCCTGATGGAACTTGCCTAAGAGATTATATACATGTATGCGATTTAGCTTTAGCTCATATTGCTGCTATGAATTATTTGAAGAAAGGCGGAAAAAGTATATTATGCAATTTAGGTAATGGAAATGGATTTAGTGTAAAAGAAGTTATTGAAGTAGCAAGAAAGGTTACAGGACATCCTATACCTGCAGAAGTTTGTCCTAGAAGAGCAGGAGATTCATCAGAGCTTATAGCAAGCAGTAAGAGAGCTAAAGAGATTTTAGGCTGGACTCCTACTATAGATTCATTAGAAACTATAGTACAAACTGCTTGGAATTGGCATAAGAACCACCCTAACGGCTATAATGACAGATAATATTATTTATAAACAATAAAAAATTAAAGGGGCTTAAATTAAGTCCCTTTTTTATAGCTTTATTCTAATTCCCCGCCCTCTATGCTTTTCAATTAATTTATAAAATTTTTGTTTTTATTTCCTTTACAGCTATAATTAAAAAAACATGCCCGCCCTAGATTATTTAAAATATACAGATTTACAAATACGCACGTTTAGTAATTCTAAATATATAAATTAATTAATCATTCAAATTTAAATTATATAATAAAAATCTTCTCACCGTGCGTTGAGATAGACAAAAAATCTAATCAAAAGCTTGGGTGGGTTGTGCTTTTTTGTGTTGAGTTAAAAAAATAAATAATATTAATATGTGAAATAAAGGCAATAAATATAGAGGGTGGGGAGTTAGAATAAAATTTTAATATAATAAAAAAGGAGGCTTTTAAAAGCCCCCTTAAAATTAAATCATATAAGATTATCTATTTCTATAATATGATTTATTATAACCGCCTCTGTCATTATATCTCTTATTGTTATAACCGCCTTTTCTTTTTGAATATACTTTTACGCTTCTGTATGGCGGTTCACCATCACTCTTAGTTTCAACATCATTATCATTTTGAAGTTCTAAGTGTATGATTCTTCTCTCATAAGGCGACATAGGATCTAAAGCCACAACTCTTCTAGTCTTTTTAGCCTGCTGAGCAGCCTGACGAGCTATATGCTTTAAAGTCTCTTCGCGTCTTTCTCTGTAGCCGTCAACATCTAATATGATATGCCTTTCAGTATCATCATTGAATTTTTTAGAAGCTATCAATGAGATTATGAACTGTAAAGCCTCTAATGTAGCACCTTTTTTACCTATTAGTACACCAGAATCCTCTGTAGAAATATTAATATAAATTCTTTTTTCGCTCTCTTCCTTAGCAGTAACTTCAGCCTCAACCCCCATGTATTTTAATATATTAGATACTATAGATTGAAATTCACCCAAATTTGTAGAAATTTCCTCATAATAAACTCTTATAATAGTAGGAGATTCCTCTCCAAATCCTAAAATTTTTTGTTTACCCTTATCTATTACCTCAATTCTAACCTGATCCTCCGTAAGATTAAGTTCCTCAAGTGCCTTACTAACGGCTTCCTTTTCTGATTTACCACTAAACTCTTTTACTAACATAGTATCCTCCTTTCTATATGATAAAGTAATTTTTATATTACTTTTAATTTGTTAAATAACCATTATCTTTTTTTTCTTTTTTTCTTTTTTCCAGTTTGTTTTATTTCTTCTTCTTCAACTATCTCATTTGTATTAGATTTATCAAGTTTTGAAGTTATAAACTGCTGAGCAACTCCAAATATATTCTGTGCTGTCCAATATAAAGCAAGCCCACTTGCAAAGTTATAGAACATAAGAAGCATCATAAGCGGGAAAATAGTAGTCATCATCTTCATCTGTGTAGCTGCTGTAGCATTACCTGCAGAAGATGAAGGCTGCAATTTCATACTTAAATAACTAGTTAATGCCATCACTATAGGGAATAAGTTAAAATTAAACCCTCCTAATATAGGTATTGCTGCCGGAAATACAAATAACTTATCAGGCGAAGAAAGGTCTGTTATCCATAAAAATGGAGTATTCCTTAATTCTACCATAGACTGCATAAGATAGAAAAATGCTATCAATAATGGGAATGGCAATAACATAGGAAGACAGCCTCCTAATGGATTAATCTTCTCTTTCTTATAAATAGCCATTATTTCAGCATTTAACTTATCAGGATTATCTTTATACTGCTCTCTTATACGTTCTATTTTAGGATTAACCAACTGCATCTTCTTCATAGATTTATAAGAAGCATGGTTGAGCGGAAAAGTTACAAGCTTAAACAAGAATGTAAATAGTAATATAGCCCAAGCATAATTTTTTGTAATATTATACAAAGCATTAAGAATAATATCTAATATATAAGTTAAAGGTCTTAAATTAATTCCTAAGAAAGATTCTTGGAATATAGATTCATAAGATTCTTCTAAATAATACTTAGAGAAAGTTCTTCTTACCTTAGGTCCCATAAATACTGAATAATTATCAGTAATAGAATCTCCGCTTTTAATAGTATGCTTAGACATTAAATTTGCTATATGAAAATCATTTCTATATTCATTAGTTGATGGCTTAGAAAAAGTCATAGTTTCAAAAACTGTGTTATTAGACTGGGCAGGAGAAGAAATAATAGCAAAATACCTATTATTTAAAGCCACCCATTTATCCTCACCTTCATATATAGCATATCTCATTTGATTAGTTTTGATTCCTTTTGAAGAATTACCAAATCCGAATAATCTTGAGAAAAGATTATCTTTTACTATATCACCTGTCAATAGTATCTTAGATTTACCATTTCCTTTTATAAGATATTGTGCTTTAGTAGCATCTTCTCTTACAGCATTTTTATCAGTTCTATAAGGTCCTATACCTGTAGCTAAGAAATATGAATAGAATAAAGAGAGATCTTTTTCTCCTACATTCTCTATACTAACAGAGTTTTTTAATTGATAAGGATCTTCTCCAAAAGTAAAAGTTTTTGTTATTTTTACTTCTGAGCCATCTATAATTGCATTAGCAGAAAATGAAACTTTATCGCCGCTTTCTTCTGTTAATTGATAATCTAAATTTTCAGGTATTGCAATAGAATTTGATAGGTTTTGGAAAGTTACAGTAAAAGGATAAATACCTTCATAAACCTGCTCTACCATATCAATAATTTCATTTGTAGCATCAGGACCTAAATCCTGCGGATAATAATTTTTTAATTTATATGAATATAAAGAACCATTTTTAAAAGTTGCTATAACATACTCATTTTCAAGAATTTTTTCATTATTAATTGCTGCATTTGTATTTTCTATTTTTTCTATTTTTTGCATTTGAGCAGTATTTAATAAAGTATTTTCAGAAGTTGTATTATTATTACTAACAGCATTTGAATTTGTATTTATATTATTAGAATTATAAACAGGCTTCATTGTTTTTGCCTGATAGAACATGTATAGAAACATTATTATAGCGGAAAGTCCAATAGCTATAACCATTCTTTTATTATTGCTCATAAAATGTTAAAGCTCCTTAAATCAATTATATACAGAAAAGAATTCATTAAGCAATTAAAAAAGGAAGATGGACTAACACATAAAAATACTATGGTACAGGATCATATATTTTTTTTGCTAGCGGGTTACATCTCAGTACTCTGGCAATTGCAAGAAAACTACCCTTTATAGCCCCATACTTAATGACAGCCTGTTTAGCATATTCAGAACATGAAGGTATATATCTGCAGGAAGGTCTTAAATAAGGGGAAATAGCTTTCTGATACAAAAAAATCAAAAACAAAAGAATCTTTTTCATATATGCAAAACCTTCTGAAATAATTTTAATAAGTCTTTTTTATAATCATCAAATGAAGGCAGCTTATAACTATCAAACCTATTAACTATAATAAAATAATCATATCCAGTAGGAATTTTATCTTTTTGAGTTCTATATATTTCTCTAACTATCCTCTTAGCTCTATTTCTACCCACAGAATTAGTTTTGTTTCTTTTTATAGTTACAGCAAACCTAGAATATGAGCGATTATTTTCTAATAAGAGCACAGTGTATCTAGAATTATAAATTCTTTTAACACTGCTGCTATTATTAAAAAAAGCTGATATTTCTTTTCTGTGCTTTAACCGCTCTTTACTATATAATTTCAATGAGTATTCCCTGTAACAGTTTTCCATAAGTACTGCTTAATAATTGCTCAATATTTTACTCATCTGCTGCAGTTAAGCGATATCTGCCTTTTCTTCTTCTACGTTTTAAAACATCTCTTCCATGTTTAGTTGCCATACGTTTAAAAAATCCAAATTTTCTAGCACGACGCAACTTACTTGGCTGATAAGTTCGTTTCATATATGTCTCCTTAAAGATTATATTTCTTTATTAATCATTTTTATAGTAAAAAAATTTATACAAATATACTCGAGTATTATACTACACAACTTTACTCTTGTCAAGTACATAAAAAAACATTAAAAATAGCTATATATAAATATATTACAATTAAAACATATTTCATTTATAAATTTGATATTATATTATTTAATGATATAATATTCTAATGAAAAAGTACTTACTTGAGAATAAATTAGAAGATATTACTCCGTTGATAGAAACTTTATCTGCAGATGTAAAAAAATATATACCAAATAATGAAATGGATTTATTTGCCGCTGCATTATATGAAGTGATTATGAATGCAATTGAGCATGGAAATCTCAATATCTTGTATGAAACTAAAAAAAATTGGCTCAAAAAAAATATATACCATAAAAAATTAAAAGAACTTCTAAAAACCGAAAAAGCTAAAAACACTCATGTAGAAATAACATTGCAAATAGAAGATGATAATATTATTATTGCTGTTAAAGATCAGGGACTTGGGTTTAAACCTAAACAGGAAGCAAAAAAAATAAATAATGATGGATTTGCTCGTGAAAGCGGAAGAGGAATTATGATGATTAAATCGTACTTTGATGAAGTTAAGTTTAATAAGAAAGGCAATGTTATAACATTAATAAAACTAATAAAAAAAGAGTAATCTTTTACAATAATAAATTTTATTTTTTACAATAAACAATAAAAATTTCAAAATGCTTTATTGAAAGCAGGGATAAAATAATTTTTAAAGAGATTCAATTTATGTCTAATGATAAAAAAATAAAAAAAGTAAAAAACACTAAATACTTCCGTAAATCTCCTCCTATACAGTTAGATACAGGATTTGTGAGTTTAGAGAGATTTATGGCTATTAATGAATATGATGACGGATCTTTTTCCAGAGAATATAATTGCGATATAATTAATAGAAAAGGAAGAGATGCAGTTATTATTGTTCCATATACTTATATAGATAATCAAATACATGTTCTTATGATTAGCAATTTCAGACCGGTTGTTTATTATAGAGAAAAAGTAATGACAGGAAAAAAACCGGAAGAAATAGACGAATATATTATGAATTTTCTAGAGTTTCCTGCCGGTATGCTTGAAGAAGATGAAATTAATGAAAAGAATCCTAATCAGGGAATAAAAAAATGTGCTAAAAGAGAACTTGAAGAAGAAACTGGATACAATGTAGATTTAAAAAAGATAAATGTATTGGGACATAGATATTATAGTTCTTCAGGCATTATAACAGAGAGAATTAATATTGCCACATGCGATATAACAGGATTAACTCCTAAAAAAGAAATTCAAACAGATGGTTCTGTAATGGAAGAAACTATAGAATCTTTTTTTGTGCCGTTTGAGAAGGCTATGAGATGGTGTAAGGAAGGCGTGATAAAAAATGCAGGTACTGAAATAGGACTTCATAGGCTTTATTTCTCAATACTATATGAACATCAGAAGAATCATAATTTAATACTTCAAAAAAGGCTTCATGCTCTTTTGAATGAAATAAATTCCCTCAAAAAAAGTGCTGAACATTACAATAAATTAATAAGAGAATTCAAAGCAACCGTTTCTCATGAATTAAGACATCCGTTTACAGAAATCATGGGATATATTAATCTCCTTAAAAAGAATAATATGCCTGAAGAAAAAAGAGAAGAATTCTTTAATATAGTTTCAAGAAGCATTAAAAAACTTTATGATACTAATAACAATCTTATACAAATAGCTTTAAAAGATGATGAAAGTTCTAAATATGTATCTGAATTTAATATTAAAGAAGAACTTGATATAATTATAGAAGGTTATAAATTCATTTACCCTAAAAATATAAATATAGAGATGAATATAGAAAAAAACTGCACTACATTGATAGGATATCATGAAAGATTCAGGCTTATAATGGAAGGCATAATATCTAATGCTTTCAAATTTACAAAATCTGGAACTATATCAATAAATGTAAGAACTTTAGATACTATAGAAAAAAAAGAGCTTGATTTCTCACCCGACTTATTTAATTATCATACTATGAAGAATATTATACCGAATGAAATTGAGATAATAGTAAAAGATACAGGAAAGGGAATAAAGCCTAGCAAGTTAAAAAAAGTATTCATACCATTTTATCAAGCTGATTCAAGATTTGAAAGAGAGTACGGCGGAATGGGTATTGGTTTATCTGTTGTAAAAGATTTGCTTGATACTATGCAAGGAACAATAAGTATAGACAGTTCGGAAGGTGCCGGTACTATAGTAAAATTAAGAATGCCTTTTGGTATTCCTAGCAAAAACTAGATACCCCACCCTTTTAATTTTTTAATCAACTTAGAAATATACAATTTCATATTTCATTATTACCTATTTAGAAAATATAGCACCCGCCCAAGTTTTTTAAAAAAAGCATGGCACTCAACGCACGCTAAGCTAAATTATAAATATTAATAATGTTAAAATTCAAAATTAATTATATTAAAAAATTCCGTTCACCGTGCGTTAATCAAAGTTTTAAATTTGATATTCACTAGGGTGGGCATGCTTTTTACTAACAAAAACACTAAATATAATAAAATTATCAATACAATAAAAATAAAAAAACAAAAGGGCGGGAAATTAAAACAAATCAATAAAAAAATATAGTTTTAAATGCTAAAAATCTAAAATTATAATTAAATGAGAAAAATTTTTATCAGCAATAATCAATTTAACTTCTGTTTTTAATTATTACTATTCTTCTTCCATTATTCTCAAAATAAAAATCATCCGTATATAAAGAAATGAGAAATATTCCTCTTCCGCTATCTCTATAAATATTATCCTGTGATTCTGTTAAACATATCATAGCAGAAAAATAATCAAATCCATCACCTTCATCTTCTATTACCACTTTAATCATTTCATCATAAATATAAAAACATATATTTACATTTTTATTATAATCATTATTATTTCCATGAATTATGGCATTAGTTAAAGCTTCCTCAAAAGCTATTTGAAAAGCATCGCACTCTTTTATTCCATTAGAATGTAAAAAATCCAAAAAATCATTTGATACTCTAGGCACTAATAATCTATCACTAGGGATCTTTAGGGACAATCTTTTTTCTACTTTATTTCCGCAATATTCTATACTCATAGTTCAACTCTATAATACTATAACTAATTACATTATATATAACTATAAAGTATAGAAAAATAAGCCTCATTGTCAAGTTTTTTAAAATATAAAAATATTGACATTAATTCTATTTTGAATACAATTTAACTGTTATTTTATTTTTTTATAAAGGATTTTTTATGAAATATATGAACCTTTACAGAGGATACGAAAAGAGAAAAGAAGCTATTGATAAAAAAATATCCTCTATTATAGAAAGAAGCCAATTTGTATTTGGTGCGGAATTAGATGAATTAGAAAAGGAATTATCAAATTATACAGGAGCTAAATATGCTGTAGGTGTATCATCTGGGCATGTTGGTTTAGTGCTTTCACTTTTAGCATTAGGATTCAATGCTGGTGAGGATCATTCTCAAAAAGAAGTTATAGTTCCTGCTATGACATTCTTCTCAACTGCTGAGGCACCTTCTTTCTTAGGAATGAAAGTAAGAGTTTGCGATATCGATGAGTATTTTAATATGGATGTAAAAAAGCTTGAAAGTTTAATCAATAAAAACACTGCTGCTATTATACCGGTTAATTTATTCGGACAATGTGCTAATTATGATGTTATATTAGATATTGCTAAGAAAAATAATATATTTGTTATAGAAGATGCCTGCCAATCATTTGGAGCTAGTTATAAAAATATAAAATCATGTTCAGGAAAATTAGGAGATATTGCTGTAACATCATTTTTCCCAGCTAAACCATTAGGCTGTTTCGGAGACGGCGGAATGGTATTTACTAATAATGAAGAATTATATAAAAATCTTAAACAGCTTCGTCATCATGGTGATGAAGGCGGAATGATACATGTTAAATTAGGAACTACAGGAAGACTTGATAACTTACAGGCTGGTATTTTGCTTGAAAAATTCAAAGGCTTTGATGCTGATATGGATCATAGAAGAAGCGCTGCAGAATACTATAATGAAAAATTAAAAGATGTAGTAAAAGTACCTCAAGTTGCTGAATATACTCAAAGCGTACATGCTCAGTATGTTATACAGGTAGAAGATAATAGAGATGAAGTAAGAGCTAAATTAAATGAATTAGGCATACCAACTGCTCTTTATTATCCTCATCCTATACATTTAGCACCTGTATTAGTTAAGAAGTTAGGATACAAAGAAGGTGATATGCCTGTATCAGAATATGCTTCAAAACATAATATAGCCTTGCCTATAGATAATGATATTCTTAGAGAAGAACAGGATATGGTTATAGAGGCTGTCAAAAAGGTAGTTAATAAATAATTAATTATGAGTGATTTTTCTATTATTTCTCTTTTTTCTGGTGCAGGCGGCTTAGATTTAGGTTTTAAAAATGCTGGATTTAAAACAATATGGGCAAATGAATATGATAAAACTATTTGGGATACATTTGAATATAATTTTCCTGATATAGAATTAGATAAAAGAAGTATAACTGATATAGAAAGTAAGGATATACCTGATTCAATTGGCTTAATAGGAGGACCTCCATGTCAAAGCTGGAGTGAAGCAGGTGCTGGAAGAGGTATAAACGATAGCAGAGGAAAACTATTTTATGATTATATTCGTATTTTGAAAGAAAAACAGCCTAAATTTTTTTTAGCAGAAAATGTAGTTGGTATATTAGCTAAAAAACATAATGAAGCATTTAATAATTTTTTATTAGAATTCAAAAATGCTAATTATAATATATCCTGTAAATTATTAGATGCCAATGATTATGGAGTGCCTGAAACCAGAAAAAGAGTAATAATAATAGGATATCATAATAGCATTAATAAGACTTTTGTATTTCCTACTCCAGAAAAATATAAGCCTACT
>CASEHG010000272.1 GCA_949287565.1 uncultured Brachyspira sp. | reverse complement strand
TATACTTAAACAACTATATTTTGTCAAAAATAATTTTTTTAATTTAAAATATTTCAGGGCTTTGCTGCGAAGCACACATTCGTGCCAAACCCCACTTCTTTTGCGACCGAAGAGAGTGCCTTTGGCGTGCGGCGGGAAAAAGAACAATAAAAAAACAGCTGAGAACTTCATCATCAGTTATCAGCTGCTCGTTTATCACTTTAAAATATTATTTTTCTAAAGCTACAATATCATCATAGCCTTTTTCTCTAGCTATATCGAATACTGTCTTCTTTTCCTTATTTACAACTGTAGTGTCTGCTCCTTTCTCTATTAAAAGTTTAACAAGCTCTGTTTTTCCATTGTCAATAGCCTGAAGCAGCAAAGGATAACCATCTTCTGAAGGTATAGGAGTATTTACATCGGCACCTTGCTCTATTAAATACTTTGCCATTTCTGTATCACTATTATAAAGAGTACTAGCCAATAATGAAATATTTACATTTGGATAGTATTCTTTAAGTTCATATTTCATAGCAGGGTCAATGCCTTTTGAAACTAAATATTTTACTATATCTAAACAGCCTGACTGAACAGCATAACGAATTAAAGGATAGCCATAACTATCAACATAATTTATATCAGCTCCATATTCGGCAAGCATTTTAAATTTTTCTAAATCACATTTTGATTCGTCAACTCCAATTGTTTCAAGTAATATAGGAAAAGGTTCTTCCCAGCCATACTCGACATCTACTTCAGCACCTGCATCTAATAATTCTTTCATTATTTTTAAACTATTTTCATTTGTAGACATTACTGCTGAATGTAAAGCATCAATATTTCCTTCTCCCCTAAAATTAACATTTGCCCCTCTTTTTATAAACTCTTTTACAAGTTCTAAATCTCCTTTTGCAGAAGCTGTTTTTAATGGACTATCATTATCAACATAAGTCTGATCAACATTAGCACCGTAAGAAAGTAATTCTGTAACCATTTTTTTATCACCGTATTGTAATGCCATTATTAAACTTCTTTCTCCATGTTTCTCTTCAAAGCTTTTTAAAGACTCAGCATCCTTTATATTTTTAAGATCATTAAAAGCCTCCAAATCCCATTCTGGTACTTCACTAACTTCTGCAGTATCAGTATTAATTTCTTCAGTATTATTATCTTCAACATATTCATCATTATTAGATGTTTCTGTATTATTGGTATTAATTGCGTTAGTATCTGTAGTTACTTCTGTATTATCAGTTTTTTTAGAATTACAGCTTATTATACTAATTAACATTAAAGCAGTTATAATTAATTTTTTCATTTAATTACCCCTTAATTATTATTTTTTATTATCATATCACAACTAAATATAAAAGTAAAGAAAACATTAATTACCGTTATACTGTATATCAATTAAAAAATATATAACCTATTTTATATACCTAAACAAGTGTATTTTATCAATTTTAATATTTTTTAGATGAATTATCAACTTTTTTGTCGCTCAAAAAAGTTGCTGCCACAGGCACGCTTCGCGAAAACGCATATACTACAGCTTAATATTTTAAGAATATATTTAAATGTATGGTAATACATAAAATTTAGGTTAAAAATGCAGTCTTTCGCGAAGCGTATCCGAGCCTGTCGAGGATATAGGTTCTCGCCTTGGTTACAAAAAGAACTGGGGATGTTATGAAATACGGCGGGAAAAAGAACAATAAAAAATTGACAAAATTAAAAATTTTCATTATATATAAATTACTTTTGAAACAAGTTTATTATTG
>CASEHG010000271.1 GCA_949287565.1 uncultured Brachyspira sp. | reverse complement strand
CTTTTAAATTTTCTTAGAAAGAAAAGTAATAAATGGAAACGTGAATTATCAATAGCATTAGCAGAGAACTTTCATCTGTTTGAAAATTGACAAAATATAGTTGTTTAGGTATATACTAAAAATTTTTAAGTTTGTCAATCAATACACTTTATGTAGAATTATCAACTTTATTGCCGCACAAAAAAGTTGCAAAAAACGCAATTGCTAGAACTTTATATTTTAAGAATATCTATCAAATATGGTGTAATACCATAATTTTAGGTTAAAAATGCAGTTCTTTTGGTTCTCGCCGCAGGCGGGCTTCGCCTGTGGCAACAAAAGAAGTGGGGGTGTTACGAAGTACGCAGAGCGGTGGGGCTAGTCCCCACTAATAATAAAAATAAGAAAATAATTTTCGATAAAATATAGTTGTTTAGGTATATACTAAAAATTTTTAACTTTGTCAATTTTTTATTAGTATAGTAATACACCAAAAAATAGAAATATAAAATTAATGCAAAGGAAAAACAAATGTTCAAAAAAATAATTACTGCTGGTTTATTAATACTGTTAATTGTATTCGTATCTTGTTCAAAAAAAGAAATGAGTAATAATGATATAGTTATAAATCTTGCTCCTGAACCTTTAACTATGGATCCAACTTTAAACACAGACAATCTCACTATGATATATATTCTTCATGCTTTTGAAGGGCTTACAAAAAAAGATGCCAACAATAAAATAATAGGCGGAGTTGCTGAAAGCTGGGATATTAACAAAGCTGGCAACATTTACACTTTTCATTTGAGAACCAATGCTAAATGGAGCGACGGTAAAGAAGTTAAAGCACAGGACTTTGTTTATACTTGGAGGAGAGCCGTTGATCCAAAAACTGCCAATAAGTACAGCTATTATTTTGAAGTGATAAAAAATGCCAAAGAAGTTATAAGCGGCGAAAAAACTATAGAAGAGCTTGGAGTAAGAGCAATAGACGATTATACATTTGAAGTGGAATTAAACAGCCCTACTGCATACTTTTTAGAGCTTTCTGCTTATCCTCCCTTTTATCCCGTTCGCGAAGATATAATAAATGAATACGGAGATGATTGGACTTTAAAGCCTGCAACATATATTGGAAATGGTGCTTTTAAAATGACTGAAAGGAATTTCGATAAAAGCATAATACTAGAAAGAAATACCAACTATTGGAACAATGAAAATATAAAGCCAAACAAATTAACTTTTCTTTTGATGGAAGAGCCTAATACTTCGCTTGCAGGTGTGCTTAATAATTCAATTCATTTTGCAAAGCCTTTTCCTAGAAATGATATTGAAAGCCTAAAGCAAAAAGGAATAGTTCACATTGTGCCTGTTGCTGCATCATATTATTACAGATTCAATCTAAACAAAGAAGTTTTAAAAAATGAAAAGGTAAGAAAAGCTATATCTTTAGCCATTGACAGAGATTATATAGTAAAATCAATCACAAGATGCGGAGAGCGTCCGGCAGGAAGTTTAGTTCCTTATGGCATTAACGACATAGAAGGAGATTTAAGAACTAAAGCAGGAGAGTATATAATATCTTCCAACTATCAGAAAAACATAGAAGAAGCTAAAAAATTATTATCTCAAGCAGGATACAAAAACGGAAGAAATTTTCCTGTAATTGATTTGCTTATAGCGACAAGAGAGTTTGACATAAATATTGCCGATGCTGTTCAGAGTATGCTTAAAGAGAATTTAAACATAGATGTAAGAATAGTTAAGCATGAATGGGCTTCTTATCTTCAAAACATGTATGACAGAAATTTCGATTTAGCTGTTTATTTGTGGTATGCCGATTATAATGATCCTATAAACTTTTTAAACATTTTTAAAAGTGATGCTCCAAACAATTACGGCTCATATTCAAACAAGGCTTTTGATGATTATATTGACATAGCATCCACAAACAAAAACAATCAGATAAGAATGCATGCTTTGCATTTAGCAGAGAATATTTTTATGAATGACAATGCAATAGTGCCAATATATTTTTATTCTGAGGCACTTTTAGTATCTCCTAAATTAAAAAATGTAGAATATGATTCTCAGGGTTTATATAGATTTTTTAATGCATATTTAGAGTAGTTTTATTTATTTCCAAACGCACGGTAATAGAATTTTTAAATATAATTAAAGTTATATTGATAAATAAACTTCATAGTTAAAATTCAGTTTATCGTGCGCTAAATACATTTTAACTTTAATTTAAACTTGGGCGGGTGCTAAAATTTATAAATAAGCTATAAAGATAATGAAAGTTAAAATTTTAAATTAGATAAAAAGAAATAAAGGGCGGGGTTTTAAATATAGTGAAAAAATTATATTATTTTATTTTTATATAATTTTTTTTATTCACACTCTACATTTGCAAAACATATATT
>CASEHG010000270.1 GCA_949287565.1 uncultured Brachyspira sp. | reverse complement strand
CTTTTAAATTTTCTTAGAAAGAAAAGTAATAAATGGAAACGTGAATTATCAATAGTATTAGCAGAGAACTTTCATCTGTTTGAAAATTGACAAAATATAGTTGTTTAGGTATATACTAAAAATTTTAGAGTTTGTCATTTTTTTATTCAACTTTTTCCCGCCGCAAAAAGTTGCAAAAAATGCAAGTATAAAATTAGTACTAAATCATACTAAAATTGTCTTACATGTAAAATAATTTATTACATTTAAGTTCAAATATAGCCTTTTTGCTTCTTTGTGGCAACAAAAGAAGTGGGGTATGGGGCAAAGCCCCAGATATAAAAACAAAAATATAAATTTATTTTTGACAAAATATAGTTGTTTAGGTATATAAAACATTTATTATAAAAATAAATCATGCTATAATTTTTATATAAACTTTAATTATATTATTAATTTTATTCAAAATGCAGTAGTTTATTTTTATAAATAATTAATCTTCACGTATTTTTATATTGAATCTGTTTCTGAAACTAGAATAAACGGAAGGTATTATTATAAGAGTGAACATCGTAGAAAATATAAGCCCTCCGCAAACTGCTATGGCTAAAGGTCTGTACATTTCGCTTCCGCTTCCTATTTCAAAAATCATAGGTAATAGTCCTAATATTGTAGTCAATGATGTCATAAGTACAGGTCTTAATCTTCTTTTGCATGACTCTAATGCAGCGTTATCCCAGCTTATATTTCTTTCTATTACAACCCTATTCATATAATCTATTAACACTATCCCATTATTAACAACTATTCCTACAAGCATTATAATACCTATTCCGCTATAAACATTTAAAGTATTTCCTGAAAAGTACAAAAATATTAAAGCCCCGAATAATGCAAAAGGAACAGCCAAAGATATAACAAAAGGCGTAATATAAGATTCAAATTGTCCAGCTATTATGGCATATACAAAAACTAAAGCCATTATTAAAGATACTATTAATTGGACGAATGCTTCTTGCATATCCTCATAATCTCCTGAAAAAATTAACAGAAAATCCGCTTGGTATGTATATTTTATTAAGCTCTTTTCTAATATCTGTAATGATTTCATTTATAGGTCTTCCATAAGCACTAGCATTTATCTCTATTATTCTTTTATCATTCTTTCTATTAATTTCTATAGGTCCTGTAGATTTATGTATACTTACAAGCGATGATATAGGTACTATACCATTTGAAGTAGGTATCATCATCTTTTGAATGCTTGCAATATCATCTCTGTTTCTATCCTCCAAACGAACTATTATATCAGTATCAACATATATAGAATTATTTAAAGTCATCTTGCTTGCTGTTGTGCCGCTGAAAGAAGTTCTTATAATATTTGCAATAGTATTAATATTGATACCCATTTTAGATACCAAATCTCTGTCTATATCAAAAATAAGTTCATGATTAGAATCATCTTCTTTTATCAAAACATTTCTAACACCTTCAACATTATTAACTGCAGCTATAACATTACTTGCCACATCATATCCCCTTTCAAGATCATCTCCCACAAGCTCTATAATGATAGCACTGTAATTTTTAGGTTTTCCCATAGCTGTATTTTCAGAATTAAGTTCTATTCTTCCAGGATATCCATTAACTTTATTTCTTATACTTTCTATATAATGAGTAATATCAAGTTTCCTTCCATTTTCTCTATCTATTAATTTTACTCTAACCTCTCCATGATGTTCGTTTCTTCCTGTTCGCACTCTGGTTTCATAGTATGCCATATTATTACTAACGGCACTTTCTATATCATGCTCCATTTTATTTATAAACATGTCAGTAAACTCTACCCTAGCACCCACAGGAAGTCTTAATCTTGATATAATAGTACCTTCATCTGATACAGGGTAGCCTTCCTTACCTATATTCATTAATAATAAAAATAATGATATAGTCAATAGAATAGATATTAAAGCAAATGATTTCTTTTTATTTTTTATTACTATAGCTAAAGTGCTTACATAAAATTTTTCTATATTATTATGAAGATTTTTATTAAAGAAATTTTCTGATTTTCTTAATAATAAATTTAATTTACTATCCGGATTTAATTTATTTAATCTAGAGGCTAAAAGAGGTACTATAGTCAAAGCTACAAAAAGAGAAGTTAATAATGATATAGAAACTGTAATACATAAATCACTAAACATCTGTCCCATTTGTCCTTTAACAAACAAAAAAGGAAGAAATACGCATACGCTTGTTAAAGTTGAAGCTGTTATTGCTATAGATACTTCACTTGTTCCTATTATAGAAGATTTTATATTATTTATTTTAATAGTTCTTTTATCATTTTTATTAATATTGTACTTAGAATAATAATTGCTGTAATAAAAAATATTTTCCAGAACTACTATAGAATTATCAACCATCATTCCTACACCAAGTACAAGCCCTGAAAGAGATATTACATTAATAGAGATATTGAAAAAATACATCAATATAAAAGTAGTTATTACAGATACAGGTATTGATATACTTATTATAAATACGCTTCTTATATCCCATAAATATATCATAAGAACTAGTACAGCAAATAAAGCTCCCTGCCACACTGTATTCAAAACATTATGAATAGAATTCTTTATCGTATCTGAACTATTGAAAAGTATTTGATAATAAACACCTGAAGGTAAATTAATAGTACTGAGCCTTTTCTCTACATCTCTAGCTATCTGTATAATATTTCCGCCGGATTCTTTTGTTACGGCAATAGTTAAAGCTTTTTTTCCGTTTATGCGTACGATTTCTGAATCATCTTCATAATCCTCATGTACATATGCTATATCTCTCACTTTCACAGGATAAACTTGATTTTTAAGCATTATAACTACATCTTCAATATCATTAACTTCTTTGAACTCTCCTGTTGTTCTTATATTATATTTATATACGCCTTCATAAGTTTCACCGCCTGCAACATTCTGATTCTCTAAAGATAATGTATGTACTAT
>CASEHG010000269.1 GCA_949287565.1 uncultured Brachyspira sp. | reverse complement strand
TAGAACGTAATTACTCAAAAGCTTTTGAATGGTACACAAAAGCTGCTGAGCAGGGAGATAAAAGAGCGCAATGGAGTTTATGGGATATGTACAATAATGGAAAAGAAGCAACGCATAATCGTGATAATGCTCTTAAATGGTTAAGAAAAGCTGCCGAGCAGGGTCATGAAGACGCACGTAAAACATTAGAGAGGATAAGCTATTTTTAATTAAGGAGTAAGTTATAGATTACTAATGAGTTAATAATTATGATACAATAAATTACATAAGTAATGTATTGCTAATCAATACATTATTATTGGCTTATTGAATTCATATAGCTATATAATTAAGCGTGATGAAAAAACTCCAATCCATTTCTGACGGATTGGAGTTTTTTTATGCTATAATTAAAATACAAAACGAAAAGATAAAGGAGTTAGTTGCCGTATGATTACTGAAAATTATTCCAGGTTTATAAAAGTAATTTTAAAAGAAGCAGCTGAGAAAGAACGGACGATACAAAAAAAGATAAAGACGAGGAAGTAAAAAATGCCTATATTGAAAAATTAAAGTGCTTTATATGTTTCCTAATGTATGCGTTATATTCAGCAAAATTAGACGATATAGAGAAAGCGCAGCATGCACTTAAAAAGTTTGAAGAAAATCCATTCTTTTTATTAGACGGGGATTTTTATGTTAAAGAATTGGTTAAATATAAAGACGAGGATATAAACGTCTTTTATGACAAGGTGTTTGTTTATAACTATTATTGGATGGATTATGATTTTGAAATTGGGGGGATAATGAATGAATTTGAAATAATTTTTAAGAACAGTGAACGGGCTGATGATGAAACGTTTATTTCAGAGACAAAAGAAAAATGCTTTACACAAGTTGAAAACAATGCGATATTTTTAATCCTGCGAAATAATATACTTAGTTCAGCACTTATAGAAGCTTGTGATAAGAATATTTCAGTAAGTCAAGCGAGAAAATATATAGAGAAATTCTTAGAGGAAAATGAATGCTTTGCTTATTGGTATAAAGTAATGGTCGGACACGATGAAAGGGTATTAAAAGCATATATGAATACCTTGGAGCTTATAAATGTTGATATGCTGCAGCACCCGGATGAAAAAGTAAAATTATTAACAGGAATAATTAAAAATAGGAAACTTTCAGACCTTACTCTCCCCGGTTTTGTATTATTTTTCATAATGGGGGAAAGAAATGAAGATTTTCGTAAATATATAAAAGGAGATGGGGAAAATATTGACATTAATATTATGAGAAAAGATGTTAATATATTAAGTATTGATAAAATGAAGCGGTAAGAACTGGCAGAACCTTTCATATGTCTACGGGAATTGATGAGAGTTTATTGGATAACTGCAGTGATGGATAAAATAGTTAATATTTTCTATGTCCCGGTAAGGTAATGGAAAGGATGATATAAAAATGAACAAAGTTTGACTATTAGTGGCGGTAGTGGCGGCTGTGTCAATTAAATTGGTTATTGGAATGAGTTTTTAACATACTATATTATTTCATTTTATGAATAACCTAACTATTTAGAAGTTTTGGCAGAAAGATTAAGATAATAAATGACAGATTAGATGTATAGACATAAATTTATCCATTGAATGCGTTACATTTCTTCAGACCTATATGTTATGGTAAAAATCGCCTGAAAATAGTATAATAAAATAAAAGTAATAAAAAAATAACTGACCAAGCCGCCACTGCCGCCACTGATTTTACCTTAATTTGCATAAATTTACCCGATAGTATGTATACGCTGAGAAGTATCATTGGTAAAAGTAAGTTAATAAGAATTAAATTGCCATTGCTTCTTTTAACGGAAGTAATGGCAATTTTTTTGTAAAGCAGCTTATATAGCCAACATTACAGCTATGTTCTGTTGTATAATTTATATAATGGCTTAACTTAAAACAACATATTTATATACAGGAACGGAGTTGCTGCATGTGGTAAAACACAAAGAAAATTTACAGTTTGTAAAAAACAGGTTACTTAGTATGTATGCCAGGCTTGCTGATGGGCATACGCTTTATAAACAGGAAGAAGCCGTAAGGTTTAATTGTTCTTTAAGGTCAATACAAAGAGATTTTGATGATTTGCGGGCGTTTATAGCAAACCAAAGTGAGCAAACCGGCGTGGTTCAACAGCTTTTGTATGATAGAAAAGTAAACGGCTATAAATTAATTCCGCCTGTGCGCAGCTTGTTAAGTAACGAGGAAGCTTTTGCCGCTGCCAAAATATTACTGGAAAGCAGGGCTTTGATGAAAACAGAAATGTTCCCCATATTAGAGAAAATGATTTCCTGCTGCGTTCCTTATGAGAATCAACGGCACATTAATGAGATGATAGCTAATGAAAAATTTCACTATGCGGAGCTGCACCATCAAACGATGCTTTTAGGGAAATTGTGGCAGATTTCTCAGGCAATAAAGGAGCAGCAGGAGCTGCAAATAATTTATTGCAGGCAAAACGGTTCTACAGTTAACAGGCTTGTTAAACCTTTAAGTATAATGTTTTCTGAGTTTTATTTTTATCTGATTGCTGTTATTGATGATAGCAGTACAAAAAAGATAATTTATAAAGAAGGCTGCGAACAATTACCCACTGTATACAGGATTGACAGGATAAAAAACTGTAATTTAACCGGTACGCGTTTTAAAGTACCGTATGAGAACAGATTTGAGGAAGGTATTTTTAGACAAAGAGTTCAGTTTATGTACAGTGGCAAACTGCATAAGGTAAAATTCTGGTTTAGAGGCCCATCTTTAGAAGCTATACTTGACCGTATTCCAACGGCAAAAGTATTAGAGCATTCTGAAAAAGGCTATTTGATTACTGCCGAAACTTATGGTGAGGGAATGGAAATGTGGCTTAAAAGCCAGGGGAATAATGTAGAGTTTACAGATTGAAAAATAAAGGGCTAATCAATAATAGAAAATTTAATATTTGCTGAATAAAAGACGACATTGCCAAGCGTTGGCTATGCCGTCTTTTATAATTATGCATAAAAAATATAGAGATTAAAACAGCTGTTATAAAAGATTATTGTACTGTCAATTGATAATAATCTCTTTATATAAATGTATAAGTATGAAAATTCAAAGTATAGCTTTGTTGTTTAAATCTTAATTTGTGGGATAATTTTAATAAGAGGTGAAAGAGGATTGTTTGCTTTAAAATACAAAGAAGTCGGTTTAAAAATTGCTTATTACAGAAAGAAAAAAGGCTATACTCAAACACAACTTGCTGAAATGGTTGGAATAAGCAGCAATTACCTCAGTTTAATTGAACGAGGTAATAAAGGACAAAGTTATTCAATGGAAACTTTGTTTAAAATTGCAGAGGCATTGGATGTAAATGTTAATGACTTGCTGAAAGGAATGTAGAATGGTAAATAAAAAATAAATAATTATCAAATTTCTAATATTATGTTCTGATTAAATAAAAAGTTTAATATATTATTTAACAAAAATATACAAGATTAATTAATATCAAAGGAGAGGATAGTTATGAGAAATTTTGAGATTGGAAAAAATGTTATAAGTTTTACTGATGACTATGTATTGTATGGTAGTATTAGAAGAAGATTGGGTATAGAAGCGAAAAAGGCTGTCGAGCAATTTACTATATCTTATAAAGAATATGGTGATATAACAAAAGTAGTTGAGTTAAGTGCAAAAGAAGGCCATAATTTAATTTTAAATAGTTTTCTTTCGTTTAAAGATTTAGCTTTAAAAAATGAAATGTATGATTTTGGTAAAAGTACTTTTATGGAGCATTTCGGATATAATAGCGTTTTAAATCCATTTAACCAAGCTATTAATATTGTCGCTGAAGAATTAAACAAGATTAATTTTAAGGAAACAAGCAAAAAAGAATATAGAAAAAATAGAAAAGAAAGCAGAGCCAGAATTGTTGGTGGTGGATTTGGATTATCTGGTGCAGCTAAAGGAATTGCTACAGCTGGAGCAATAAATATAGGAACTGGAATTTTACATGGTTCTGTTAATGCGGTACAAAATGTTTTTACTTCATTATCTGCCATTGTTGATAGAAATACATTGTACGATAAAGCGTTACCTGTTTTGAGCAATGCATTAAGAGAAAGTATATTAAATATGGTTCCGTTAGTTTGTGATGTCTTTGGCATTCATTCTATTGTGGATAGGAAAAAAGAAGAAAATATTTTAAAGAATATATTGGATGGTTCTTTTGGAAAGCATGATTTAAAAAAACCATTTGCTGATGCTTTAGTTGCGTATCCGTTTGATGAAAATTTATATAAAGTGTATTTATCAATATATCCTGAAGAACAAGAATATATGGTAAATATGGCTGATTATTTTGGCGTTGATTTAAATGATTTTTTGATTAATAAATGTACATTGCATGGTTTTAGGTTCTTAACTATTGCAGAAGCAGAATATGCTAAGGCGTTGGAGCAGGATTTTATAAATAATATCTTAAAAATGACTAATGCAGAATTTGAAAATTTGATATTTGATGAAAAAACTTTAGCGTTACATAGCAATAAGTGGTTAGTTAATGTTTTAAAAAGTTATTATAGTTCTGATATAAAAGTAGAAAATAAATATAGTAAAATTAACATTTATAGACAATTTATGAGAGACTTTTATAATAAGATTTTAAATGATAATGTTGGTTTGGATTGGACTTTTAAATTTCCATATGCTGCTGTTGGTGAGAGTTTAGAATTAAAGTTAGGTGTCTATAGTTTATTTTTTACTACTATAGATAAATTAAAAGAAGATACAGAATTTGGCAAATGTATAGATAAAATTAAACAGATAAAAAAAGGTAAAAGGATTAATTGGAATGAAAATATTGAAACTTATTTTTCATATAAATCTTTTGATACAATATTAGTTGTAAGTAATAAAGGTATTTTAACGCATGCTTTAGACAAGTGGATAAGTTTTGATGAAATTAATGAATTCAGTTATGAAAAGGATCTTATGGGATCTACTTTATTAGTTAATGGAAAAAATGTTGGTAGTTATGTAAATATTGGACACGATATGCAATTTGTTGTTAGAATGCTTAATGATATACTACCTGAATTAAAAATTGTTTATGATAGATATAAGGAAATAACTAATGAAATAAGTGAAGATCCTAAAAAATTTATGCCAGTAGCAGAAAATATCGGCGAAGAAGATAATCATAATTTTGTTGATAGTGAACAAAATAATATTATAGATAATTTTAAAAATTCTAAAACTGATATTTCCGATATTAATGATAAAATAGATTCTTCTTTAAAGAAAATGAGCAGAAAAAAATATTTTATATTTATACTTTCTATTTTTATTGTGACTGAATTGTTGAATAATTTGTTAGATGGAGAATATGAAGTAATTATACATCTTTTAAGTATGTTAATTTATTCATTTTTTATCTATAAAAGATTGGAGGCGTTGGGTAAAAGTAAATATTTGACGATAATTGCCTTTATTCCTGTAGTAAATATCGCTTTTTTAATATATTTATGCATTAAAAAGTCTATTTATGATGAATAAGATTTTATATAATATTTGTAAAACAATGAAAAATTAGAGTACAAATGAACTGCACCCCAAAAGTCTAACTTTTGGGGTGCAGTTCATTTGCGGGTGGTGCTGATTGGTTAAATGAAAACCACACGCTATGCGTGTGATTCAGAAAAACTTATAGTTATGAGAAAAAGTCTGGAGTTTAACTCAATAGAAGATTTTAGAGAGAAGTTAGACGAATATATAGATTGTTAAAATAACCAGAGGATAAAGGCAAAATAAAAAGGAATCAGTCCGGTATAATGCAGGACTAAGTCCTTAAGAAGAGATTAATTATTTTGTCCAACTTTTTGGGTGCATATCAGCTTTTGCTGCTCTTTTTTATTTTTTGTTTTTTATTTTAAAGTAGAAATAAAAATGTTTTTTGAACTATTTAATGATTTATCGGTGAATGTACATTCTTGACATGTTTGGTTCGCCATCGCCCTGAACCATGCACAAAAATTCCCAGCCATATTTTTCATAAAAGCTGGTATGGTCGGTAAGTAAATAAACAGGCGTTATAGATTTATGTTTTAAATCATCCAAAACAGTTTTTAACAAATTACCGGCTATACCTTGGCAGCGGTAGTCTTTTTCCGTATAAACCGCACATATATTGGGAGTGAGGTCCTTGCGGTTATGAAAATCGTTTTCAATAACGCCGAGCCCTCCAACGATTTTTTTACCGTCTAAACAAAGATACCAGCCGTATTCTGTTTTATTATCAAGATAAGCATCCATACTTTCAAGATAAGCCTCTTTGGGAATCTGCCATTTAATATGAAACCATTCTGCGGCGGTTTCTTTTAATAGAGGCTTTTGTCTTAAAGTAATATAAGTATATTTTTCCACACTTTTCTCCGTTTAAAGTTATATGAAATTTAAAACTCAATACACTAAAACACCGATAATACCGCTGATAAGCATAAGGCTGATTGCCCCTACTTTGCGGTAGTAGTGCAGGTAAAACAGCACGGCCAGCACAGGTATGCCAATGGGGTTAAAGGTGCTGCTTTCACTGGTGGCATTGTCTATCGGGAAAACGGTAATATCAAAAAAGAAAATTACCGCCGTAATCATAAAGGCAATAACCGCCGGGCGGATGCCGCACAGCGCTTCTTTAACAAGACGCGACTGGCTGAATTTTTCCAGCGAGCGGGCAACAAAATAAACTATAATAAACGAAGGCAGTGATACGCCGAGCGTGGCGATAAACGACCCCATAAACGCCGGTACAAAATCCGGACCGCACACGCGCGCTCCAACATAGGTTGCGGTGTTTACGGCAATCGGCCCCGGCGTCATCTGCGAAATGGTAATAATACGCGCATATTCTGCAGCCGGAATCCACCCATGTGCCAAAACCTCCTGCTGAATGACGCTGACCATGGCGAGGCCGCCGCCGAAGGAGAACAGGCCGATTTTAAAGAACACAAAAAACAAATCCCAGTAAATGCCCATCATTCAGCACTCCTTCCCAAAAGGCGGTAAGCGGCAATGGCGTACAGCGCCGCCGCGATAACGGTGGAGGCAATGCCAAAGCCCAAAACGTAAATTTCCGCAACGGAAATTAAAAGTATAGCCCACCCAAGTTTGTTGCTGACGGAAGAAGCAAACATTTTTTTGGTGGCAACTACCAAAAGCACAGTAATAGCGGCGTTAACTCCGGCGAAGAATTTTAAAATGTAAGTGTTGCTGTCCAGTCCGCTGGAGGCAAACAGCATGGCAATGGCAAAAATAATTAAAAACGAAGGCAGCACTACGCCGATGGTGCAGACGAGCGCTCCCATAATTCCTGCCAGGCGGTAGCCTAAAAAAGTGGCGGAGTTAACGGCAATAACGCCCGGCAGCGATTGTGCAATCGCCAGCACGTCGGTAATGTCCTTATTGTCAATCCAGCCCTGGCGTTCAACAAATTCGTCGCGGATTAAGGGAATCATAGCAAGGCCGCCGCCGATAGTGAACAGCCCTATTTTAAAAAACACATTGAACATGTGCAGATAACTTACTTGTTTTTGCTGCATATCAACACTTCTTTCCCAAAACATAATTAACAGGTGATAAATATATTATCTCCTAAATATGCAGGCTTGGCAAGTTAAATTGTGGATATGTTATTGTTTATGTCATTTAGTTTTAATTTGCGTTTTCTCTTTGTATTTACGTTAATATTTTTTAATTTACTTTTTTACAAATCTTCATTCTTTTGAGTGACCAAAAGAACGAAGCAAGAAAAGTCATGCGGCAAACAAAAATTTACAGATTTTGTTGCTAAAGCAAAAATCTGCATGCGGTATACCGAAACCAATAAAAATTTCCGCGAAACTCGCTGCGCTCAAACATCGGGAAATTTTTATTGGCTTTCAGTAAATACCGCTAAATTTTAAATGCCGCGATTTTCCCTGTGTCGTACTTTTTATATGCTTAATTTACGTTTTTAACTTGGTGTTATAATTTACAACTGTTATTATCAAAAACAATTTACATTACTGCTTTATTTAAAACTTATGGCAACATAGTTATTGTTTATAATAATTTGTTAAAAGTACGAATTTGGGCGAAGCGCGAATTTCAAAAAACAGGCGAAAATTTAAACTCATAAGACACTTGCAGCAATAGGCGAGGATGTTTGAGTTTACGTAGCAAACGAGTTCCGCAGGCACTGCAAGTGGCAAACTAATTTGATAGTGAGCCGTTAAGTTTTTTGAGGAGCGAAGGCTTTGGGCTGAGTCGCCAATTAGAAACGAGCCATAAGCGAAGTTTATAATTGCGACAGCGAAGCTATGCAAATTTTGCGATTGAATAATGAGCAAAATTTACGATACCTTAATTTTTCTTACAAAGAATGAACATGAGTAATAAAGTAAATTAAGAACATTAAACGTAAATACAAAGATTAAACGTAAATAAAAACTATTAACCAAAAAACGCCATGACTTTCAGGTCATGGCGTTTTAATATAACAAATATAAAATTACTGCCTTTTTATCTCCGTATCCACGGATGTTTTCCATTTCAGCACAAGCGCAACAATAAGGCTTAACACAAATGCCGCTGCAAAAACGT
>CASEHG010000268.1 GCA_949287565.1 uncultured Brachyspira sp. | reverse complement strand
CTTACGCAGAAAAGATTTGGGGCGGGTGGGCGGGATTCAGTGTTAATGCTTACGAAGAAAAAGTTACTTATTATAAAATTATTTTATAATAAATCTATTGTCTAAACAAAATTTAATAAATTCATGCATATTTGAAATATTTTTTACTTTTAAAAGTTTTTAGTAAATTTTGATAATATAGAAAATAACAAATTAATTACTCTTTACAATAACAAGTTTTATATTATAATTAATTCATTATTTTTGTTAATGGGAGCTTTATAATGATTAAAAGAGCATTAATATCTGTATTCTATAAAGACGGAATATTGGACTTTGCTAAGTTTTTAACTTCAAAGAATGTGGAAATAGTTTCTACAGGCGGAACTTATAAATATTTAAAAGAAAATAATATACCTGTCATAGAAGTTGCCGAGGTTACAGGAGCTAAAGAAATGCTTGATGGAAGAGTAAAAACTTTAGATCCGAAAATACATGGTGCAATTCTAGCTATAAGAGATAATCCTGTTCATATGGAAACTATTAAAGAGAGAGGAATAACTCCTATAGATATGGTAATAGTTAATCTTTATCCTTTCTTTGAAAAAGTACAAGATGATAATTTGAAGTTTGAAGAGAAGATAGAATTTATTGATATAGGCGGACCTACTATGCTTCGTTCTGCTGCTAAGTCTTTCAAAGATGTTGTGGTTATAAGCGATGTTAAAGATTATGATTTAGTAAAAAGTGAAATGGAAAAAGGCGAAGTAAGTTTTGAAACAAAAAAATATTTAGCTTCTAAAGTATTTAATTTAACTTCTGCTTATGATGCTGCAGTTTCAGAGTTTATGTTTAATTCATTAGAAAGTAAGGAAGGCAAAAAACTTAATTATTTAAATATGTCTTATTCTTTGAAAGAAGAATTAAGATATGGAGAGAATCCTCATCAGGGAGCAAGCTATTATATTTCTACTACAGATAAAGGCTCTATGAAAGATTTTGAACAATTAAATGGAAAAGAGCTTTCATTTAATAATATCAGAGATATGGATATAGCTTTAAAAATAGTATTAGAATTTGATGAGAATAAAAAAGAATATGCTTGTTCTGCTATAAAACATTCTACTCCTTGCGGTGCTGCATTAGGAAGCAGTGTATTAGAAGCTTATAATAGAACTTATGAATGCGATCCTACTTCTATATTCGGCGGAATAGTAGCCTTCAATAGCACAGTAGATGAAGCAACTGCAAAAGAACTTATAAAAATATTCTTGGAAATTGTTATTGCTAAAGACTTTACTCCTGAAGCTTTGGAAGTATTAAAAAGTAAAAAGAATTTAAGAGTTATAAAATACAAAACTAATACTAATGATAAAATCAATCTTGTTAAAGTTGACGGCGGATTACTTGTACAAGATGAAGACACTACTTTAATAGAAGATTATAAAGTTGTAACAGAGAAAAAACCTACTGAAGAAGAAATGAAGAATTTAATATTCGGAATGAAGGTTGTAAAATATGCTAAATCAAATGCTATAGTAGTAATAAAAGACTTTATGGCTAAAGGTATAGGAAGCGGACAAACTAACAGAATTTGGGCTTGCGAAGATGCTTTAGAGAGAGCAGGCGATGGGGTAGTTATGGCATCTGATGCATTCTTCCCATTCAGAGATGTAGTGGATGCTTGTGCTAAATACAATATTAAAGCTATAATTCAGCCTGGCGGATCTATGAGAGATCAGGAATCAATAGATGCTTGTAATGAACATGGAATTGCTATGATATTTACTGGTATAAGACATTTCAAGCACTAAAAAACGACAAAAATTGACGCATTAATATTATATAATAGTTATAATCTTTACTTAAAGGTTATAACTATTATTTTTTTATTTAATAAAAAATGGAGTATTATTATGAGTAATATTATAAGACATTTATCTTTAAGGATACCTTGGATGGATAAGCCTTGGAATGGCGAGGTTTGTGCTAATCCTAAAGAAAACAGATACTGCACTATTTTAAAAAACATTATGAAAAATAAAACAGAAGAAAGCTGTAAAAGATTCGAGCAAGATAATTGCCCATGTATAAAAGAAAAAGCATCTTTTATGTATGAAAAGAGTTTGGGAAAAATTAAAAGTTCGTATCCATATAAGGAGTATAAAGATAATTGTAAGCATTTTGAAGATACAGAACTTGAATATAAACCTTATTCTGTTCCTTCTATATGTTTCAGATGGTTATTGAGAAATAATATACATGACATTTTAAAATTAAATAATATAAAATTAAATTTAGATAATGGAATTGAAAAGAATTTACAATTAAATGAATCTTGGTATCAGCTAAAAGAAAATCAGGAAAAAATATTCAATGCATTTTATGGATATATAAAACCCAAAAAATCATTATGTTTTTTTTATACCAAAAATGCTCCATTTGTAGAAGAAGTATCAGGAAGAAGAATAATAACAGCAATAGGAAATGTTTCGAGGGTATCTAAAAATAAAGAATATAAGTATAATAAAACTAAAAAGCAAAGAGATAAAGAATATTTGCATAGTGCTTTACTATGGGAGCATATTGTAGAACATTCTATAAGAAAAGATGATAATGGATATTATGACGGAGTATTATTTCCTTATCATGAACTTAATGATTATTTAAATAATAATCAGGATAAAGCAGATGAAATATATAAAAATATAGATGATTATGTATTGTTTTCAAGTGTTGAATCATTTGAAAATTTTTCATATTCCACAGAACATGTTATACATAATGATGCTATTGAGTTATTAATAAAAGCTAAAAAAGTACTTACTAATTTATCAAAACTACTTAATAAAAATTTTATTAGAAATTATAAGTGGATAGAAAATAAGATAACTGAAGTATTAAAACTTAGAGGGCCATATCCATTATTTGGAGAAGTGCTTAGTGCTTTATGTTTTAATGATGCTTTTGAAATAGAGAAAATAATATATGAAGAATATTTAGAAGATAATACTATAGATTTCTGGGATTATTTTGAAAATAATTTAGAAACACTTACAGATGATATTAGTAAATGGAAAAATAAAAATAAAGAAGAAAAAGAGTTCTACTATTTTTTGAGCAGATTAAATATTCAAATATCTGTAGATGATATTATAAATAATATTATAAATAATGATATAAAAAAATATATAGAAAATCCATACAAATTGTATACTGGAAAAGAAAATATATGTACAATACATAATATTGATGAAAGACCTATTAAAGATATATTATGCTTAGATAATGCTTTATATATTTCTGATGAAGTAAAAAAATTATTTCCTAATATAAAGGGTATGAATTTTGATGGTGAATACGATTATAGGAGAGTAACTGCATTTATTTATCATATATTAAAGAATGAAACAGAAAATACCATTCTTCCTATTTTAGATATATTTAAAAAAATAAAAGATTTATCATCACTTAATGAATTACATTTGAATACTGATATTATAAATGATATTTCAAAGAAAAAATATTTCAAAGAACTTATATATAAATTTGGACAAAATGATAATATAATTTTACAGCTTCAGTATTATAAAAAGACTAAAGATATAATAGAAGATACAATAAAAGAGAAATTTAATAAAATAGATAATATTAATAATGATGTTTACTCTGAAATAGAAAATAAATATAAATATAAAGATTCAAAATATACTGAACAAATAGAAGCAATTAAATCCTTATATCATAATAAATTTTCTGTTTTGAGAGGTTCAGCAGGCAGCGGAAAAACTTCTGTAATATCAGAATTTTGTTCTTTAAATGAAGTTAATGAAAACGGCATTATAATATTAACTCCTACAGGAAAAGCAAGAACTGTAATATCAAAAAAGATTAATAATAATGATTCTATAAATAAAGGTAAAATAGATATAAATACCATAGCAGGCTTTACTTCAAGAAATGATAGATACGATGATAATTATGGTGATTTTATATTGTATGAATATTGTAAGAAAGGTACTATAAAAGCAAAAACTCTTATAATAGATGAATGCTCTATGCTTACAGAAGATTCCTTAGCTGCAGTTTTTGAGATAGTAAGAAGTTCAGTTGATAGAATTATTTTAGTAGGCGATGATTCTCAGCTTCCTCCTATAGGCAGAGGAAAGCCTTTCTATGATATTATAAATTATTTAAAAGAAAACAATAATGATTATCTAGTTACACTTACTAATAATCATAGACAAGAAGACGGTTCTATTTCTATAGAATTTGCTATGAATTTCAGAAATGACATCTATGAAAAAAAAGATTCTAATAACAATATTAATAATATAAAAAAAGATGATCTAAAATTTATAAAATGGACTTCAAATGATGATAGAAATTCTTCAGATGATCTTATTGATAGCATAAAAGAAGCAATGTCTAAACCTGAAATAGGAATAATAGATAAAAATTCTTATTTAGAAAATATTGGAGGAGGAAAAAGTTATAATGGTATTTATTTATTTATTTGATTTTTTTACAAATAATTTCAATGTAGAAAACTGGCAGATATTAACTCCTCTTAAACAAAATACTCTTGCTGGTTCTATAACTATAAACAGTCATATACATGATTTCTTATTTAATAATGAAATTTACAGAGACTATTATAAAAGAGTGTATCGTGATACTTATAGTTACTTACAAAAAACAAATGCTTATCCTTCTCCTTGCGGTGCTGAAAAAATAGTATATGGTTCTAAAGTAATTAATTTACTAAATCAAAAAAAATACGGCAATAAAAAGATTGAAGAATTTATAGCTAATGGTGAAATTGGTGTTGTAGTTGGTAGATATGATAAAAGTATGGTAAATAAGCCTTATGGAACTGCAAAAGAATCTGATTATTTAGATATTAATTTTCCGAATGTAGGAGATACAAGATTTAAGTATACAAAACAAGATTTTGAAGGAGATCGCTCTGATTCTAATTTGGAACTTGCTTATGCTATAACTTGTCATAAATCTCAAGGTTCTCAGTTTACAAATACTATAGTTGTTATACCTAAATGCAGCAGCTTCTTTATGAGTAAAGAAATGCTTTATACAATATTCACAAGACATGAGGAAAATATTTATGTATTAGTTGAAGTCGATGATAAGAATATCACTGACGATGAGTTAAAAAAATAACTATTAAAATTTTCTCATTATAAATATTCAAAGACAATATTTATATTAACTAATTTATTTAATGATAATCCTAAATTAATTCACAGAGAAGATTTTGGATGGTATGATGAAAATAAGGTACATATAACTGAAAGAGGAGAAAAGGTAAGATCTAAATCTGAAGTTATAATAGCTAATCATTTATATCAAAAAGAAAAAGACTTAAAAATAGAATATAGTTATGAAACTAAGTATGAAGGTAAAAATGGAGATTGCAAACTTCCTGATTTTACTATAACCAAAGGAGATAAAATATACTTATTAGAACATTTATGTATGTTAAGTGATGAGAATTATAAAAATAAATGGGAAGAAAAGAAAAAATGGTATGAGGATAATGGTATATATGAGGCAAGTGATGATAATAAAGACGAAGTTCAATTGATAATCACTAAAGATGAAAACGGAGCTTTAGAAGAAGATATTTATAATAAACTAGATAAATATTTTGATTAATATTATTATTATATTCAAAGCGAAGTTAATTTTTATTAGCTTCGCTTTTTATATATTAAAATTTTTAATAAAGGGAAAAAAGATATTTTTTATTTACTTAAATATGATGAAAGCTGAAAATATCCTGCATGAGTAAGATTATTGATATTTGTAAAGCCCAATTTGTACATACGCATACAAGCCATACCTGAACGGCTTCCGCTTGCACAATAAACTATATACTCTTTATTTTTATCTAATTTGGACATTTTTTCATCGAATTTGGAATCATCTAAAGGAATATTGACACTTTTTTTTATATATCCGCTTTGCTGAACTTCCATATAGCTTCTTACATCTATTAACCCTATATCTTTATTATTTTTATAAATTGAAACAGCATCATTTACATTTATGTTTTTAAATTTACCTTTGCTTCTTATATTGAATATGATTTTTCTTACGGCACTTAATATTATAAAAGTTAATATAAGACCTATTATCAAAGTTAAAGTATTATTCATTTTATAAATACCCCCTGTATGTATAAAAATATTATAGCATACAGAGAAGTAAATTTCAATTAATTTATTTAAACTTATAGAAATAAATTTTATACATTATGGAAATCATCTAAATTATAAGCATCATTCCAAAATCTATATTCCCATACAAAAGCTATATCAAAAACAGCTATCATTTTTTCTTTTACAGCATCAGAAGCATTATCATATAAGTTGTTAAGAATTGTAATCATATATTCAGTTGCTTTAGAGAATTCCTCATCAGCATAAGTATCAATCCATTTTTTGTACGGATTATTTTCAACTTCTGCATTTGCTTTTATGTACTTACCTAATTCATTATATATCCAAAAACAAGGAAGTATAGATGAGGCAGCAGTTTCAAAGGCTTCAGTATGAGCAGTATTAATAAGAAAACTTGTGTATCCTAAATTAGCAGTTGTGATTTTATTTGTATTTTCAAATTTGAAAGTATCTCTAAAATATTTATGCACAATTTCTTCTTCTACTATGTAAGAGTTTATAGATGATTTCAAAAATACTAATGCATAATCAGCATTGTGTATTTTTGAAGAAATTATAGCTAAAGCTTTAGAATAATATTTCAAATATAAACTATCTTGCTCTATATAGTATGCAAATTTTTTCTTGTCTAAACTTACATCCATAAGTTCTTTATTAAAATTTGTATTTATTATTTTATT
>CASEHG010000267.1 GCA_949287565.1 uncultured Brachyspira sp. | reverse complement strand
AAGTCAGGACGATGCAGTAATAAGTCAAAAAATAGAAGAAAATTTAAAGGCTTATTTTACTGAAAAGAATTCATATAGAGTAATATTAACAGGTACTCCTAAAGATTATACTCAAGATGTTAATGAGTCTTTATATACTTTAGTTTTAAAAGCAGCAGTCAAAGTTAATACTACTATGAATATAGAGTTGGATATAAAAAATATTAATTTTAAAGACGGCTCTGTAAAAACTGGCATGTTTTCTGGAAATATTATTGATAATTCTGAAAATATAGTTATTACTTTTGCTTTTCCAACAGATAAAATAAAAACTATAGAAATGAGGTCTTTTGATAGTTTATCTAATACAAAAGAAATAATAATGCCAGATTCTGTAATTACAATAAGCAAAAGTGCCTTTTATTTTTCTGCTAGTATAGAGAAGTTAATTTTAGGTAAAAATGTTCAAACTATAGGAGATCAGGCTTTTTTATATGTTCAGGCATTGAAAGAATTAATTATTCCTGATTCTGTAAAATCAATAGGAGTTGGAGCATTCAGCGGATCATTTATAGAAGTATTAAAATTATCTTCTTCATTAGTATCAATAGGAGATTCAGCTTTTGATTCTAGTAATATTAAAGAACTTACAATACCTGCTTCTGTAACATCAATAGGCAGTATGGCATTCGCATTTTCTCAGCAATTGACTACTCTCACTTATTTAGGTACAAACCCTAATAATATAAATGATAAAGGTGATGTATTTTTAGGTAGTACTAAACTTACAACTTTAATAGTACCTAATGCTGAAAATGATAAAGATGAAGGTTGGAAAACTTTTTTAGGCGGTAATTTTACTACAGTAACAAAAAAGTTATAATTTAATAATATAGATTACGAATTATTAAAAACTGTATAATATCAAACATATATTGCAGTGTTTTATATATGTTTGGTATTATACAAAATAAATAAACTCAATATAAAGAGAAGTACTCTTGTATATTGAGTTTTTTAATTATAAAAAATTATAGTAAATAAAATTAAAATCTTACTACATCTCTAGTAATTTCTTTTAAGCTGTGAACTCCGCACATAGTCATAGCATCTTCAAGTTCTGCACCTAATTGAGCGGCATAAGATTTAACTCCTTCTTCTCCTCCGCCGTAAGCAGCTATTACAAATGTTCTTGCTATAACAACACCGTCAGCACCCAAAGCAATAGCCTTTAATATATCAGTACCATTTCTAATACCGCCGTCTACTAATATTTTGATTTTGCCTTTAACAGCATCAGCGATTTCAGGTAAAACTTCAGCAGTAGAAGGACATTGATCAAGTACGCGTCCGCCATGATTTGATACTATTATAGCATCGGCTCCAGCTTCAACAGCTTTTTTAGCCCCTTTTACAGTCATTATTCCTTTTATAATGAATGGTCTTTGAGCAATTTCTTTTATTTGTTTTAATTCATCTACAGTTTTGCTTCCTGCTTTTGGGGTAAGATTTTTTAAGAAAGGAAGTCCAGCAGCATCAACATCCATAGCAACAGCAAAAGCATTTGAATCTGCAACTAATTTCATTTTTTCTTTTATAACATCTATATTCCAAGGCTTAACTGTCGGCACTCCTATGCCGTTTTGTTTTTTTATCATGGTAGTTGCTGCTATCATTACATTAGGATTAGTACCGTCACCAGTGAAAGCTGCAATTCCTGCTTCTGCACAAGATTTTACTAATATATCATTGTATTCTTCTTCTGTGTATTTATTGCCGTAGTGAAGCTGAACTGCACCTACAGGGCCGGCAAATATAGGGTATTTAAATTTTTTTCCGAATAGTTCAAAAGAAGTGTCAACATCTTCATTAGAACATATTGTATCCATATTGAGTCTTATTTCTCTCCATTTATCATAATTTCTAATGGCAACATCTCCTATTCCTTTAGCTCCGGGTCCTGGCATACTATTTTTACATACTTTACCATTACATATTGGGCATGCCTTACAAAATCCCATACAGTCTTTGGCAACTTCTATAATTTCTTTATAAGTCATAAAATTCCTCCGAATATTCTTAATTAAACTGATAATAATTCAACGAAATAATAATACTAAATATTAAAAATAAAACAAGCAGATTATTAATATACTCTGGTTTTATGAAATGCACAGGTGCCAAACATATTGCATTTAAGTATTCCTTAATTTCTTAAAGTATAACATAGGTGTATCATAATTTAAAGCTGAATGTATGCGTTTGTAGTTCCAAAAATTATTATATTTTCTTAATTTTTGATTAGCTTT
>CASEHG010000266.1 GCA_949287565.1 uncultured Brachyspira sp. | reverse complement strand
TTGACAAACTCATCAAAATATGATATAATATATATATAATCAATCAGATAATACTAATCTGATATAAAATATCAGATAGTAACAATCTGATTTAAGAAATCAGATGATACCCATCTGATATAAAATATCAGACAACCATCTGATATAAAATATCAGACAACAAATTAATTCTTACTATAGCCCTTTCGTATAACGGATAGTACATTCGGCTTTGACCCGAAAGGCATATGTTCGACTCATATAAGGGCTGTTACTAAGACACATACAGCAATACTTACTGAGGGATAGTTTAAAGGATAGAACAACAGCCTTAAAAAGCTGTAGATATCGGTTCGATTCCGATTCTCCCAACCTATTGTGTCTTGAAATTTTGTATAACAATTTTGTATAAAAAATGTATAACAAAAAAATGTATAACAATTTTGTATAACAAAAAAATGTATAATAGTAATAAATCAAGAGGTTATAAACTAATAATTAATCATTCAAAAATAAATTTAAAAAGTAAACTAATCAAGAGAAATTTTTTTAAAAATCTCTTGACCGTAAACTAATCAATAGAAAAATTTTCTATTGACATTCTCATCAAAATGTAGTATAATATATATGTAATGCGGAATAGAGGAGTGGTTCCTTAACAGGTTCATGCCCTGTAGACGCAAGTTCGAGTCTTGCTTCCGCAATCTGGAACATTAGCTCAATTGGTAGAGCACTCGGCTGTTAACCGAGGGGTTATAGGTTCGAGTCCTATATGTTCCGTTCATTAATAAGTTTATAACTTATTAATTATTTTCCATTAGGGGTCACTTCCTTTAAATTTAAGACACATACAGCAACTTTACTTGTTATGGTTAACAGCGAATCTCAAAAATTTGCCTAATTGGTTCAAGTCCAATAAATAATGTGTCTTGTATTAAGCACCTATGGCGGAATTGGTATACGCAAAGGACTTCACCTAAGAAAACGTATTTACGTTGCACTTTTAAAGTGTGGAGCATTATAAGAGAAATCTTATATATGAATGTTGGCTAATTCGGCGAATGGTTCTTAGGGAACGCCGAGCTAAATTTATCAGAAAGAAATATGCAATTACAAATACTTACAAAAGCAAGAATAAAAAATGTATAACAAATTTTGTATAACAATTTTGTATAATAAAAATGTATAACAAAAATGTATAACAATTTTGTATAATATTGCATATAATATTATTAATTCTAATATAATCTATTTTAAACAGACTATTTAGAAATTAATAGAATTATAATATAAATATTTGATATGTAAGTCAGTAGCTAAGAATTATTTTCTTATTAATCGTAGACTGAGCAATAGTAAAATAAAATTTCCTATTGACTGTAAAACTGAACAAGAGACTTTTTAAAATCTCTTGACAAACATATAAAAATATGATATAATTAATCATATAATAAATTATATGATATAATACATATATAATAAATCAAGTAAGTTATATTATAATCAAAAAATATATGATAAAATAGAGATATAATCTTTATATAACTATCATATATTATTAATTCTGATAATAAATGTGTAGAGAGTATACACCAACAACCTAAGTTTATCTATTTTCATTATTAGATAAATATGGTTAAGACGTACTCCAGACTACAACACTTAATCAAGTGGCTTAGGAATACATAACTAAGTGTGGTACGAAAATCCTTCGTCTTAATGACATTCGAGTTCGAGTCTCGATAGGTGCATTTCCTCTTTATAGAGGAAGTTCTGTATATGTATTAAAGCACTAACAGCAATTTTAAGTTTATGCGAGTGGGTTGCAAAAACAAAAGTGCTTTGAATATGGGCGAGTATGCAAGTGGTTAAAGCAAGCAGACTGTAAATCTGCCACCTTCGGGTTTCGTAGGTTCAAATCCTACCTCTCCCATCTCACCTTGATATTAATAAGATTTATCTTATTTAATATACCACAAATGATTTTCATTTGTGTTCTCTCCTTTCCTTATCAGCTTAGACACATACAGCAATATTACATAGGCTCAAACTGATAATTTGAATACCAGTGTGTCTAGTCAAAAACTGCTTATTTAATAATTTGTAGTTGCTCATGTAACCTTTAAAGTCAGGCTTAAAGCCTGACATTCAGGCTCTGTCGAATAATGGTTAGTTCACAAGACTTTCAATCTTGTAATGGTGGGTTCGAATCCCCCCAGAGTCATCCAGTCTCTAAACATAGTTTGGCTCTCCTTATTTAAAGAACACTATATTAAATAGTGTTCTTTTTTTTGTTACTAATGTTTTTTCCATATTATAATATGATATAAGATGCTAATCCTCCAAAAAATTCCCTATTACTAAATTTGCTAATCTTAAAATTTTTGCCCTATTATTAAGTTCAATAATCCTTGGGATTTTGCCCTATTGCTGAATTTAAACACATTCCCGTATAGAACAAGTTTATATCTTTTACTAATGCACTTTCTTAACATCAATTTCTGATGTTTTATTATAATATGATACTTATAATTCTCTTATTATAATATGATATTTTTTATCTATCATATTATAATAAGGTTATGTAATACATTGTATTACAATATGATAGTTCTGTAAGTCTCATTTATTATATATAAAGGTAACTCTTTTTGTATATATAATGTAGTTTTATTTTTTTTGATATTTTTAAAAAATAAGTGTTGACAGTATTTAATCTATATGCTATAATGCAATTACAGTTAAACAAGGAAAACAAAAAAAAAGGAGGAAACAAATATGAAAATTTATCTTAGAGACTTAAAACTGGCAACTGAGTTAATAGAATCTTCATTAAAAGAAAAAGGTTTTAATGTTGAAATTAAACCATACTTTGCATACGGAGCCTATTCTTATCGCTTCTTATTTTACAACAAAGATAACAGTTTTAAAACCAGTTTAGAGACTGACCTTGGCACTAAAAAAGAATGTTATGAAAGGTTAAGAATGACCTATTATAAAACTTTAGCCTTTAAAGATGAATATTTACCTCTTTAATAAGCGTATAAAAAAATGTATAAAGGGATGATGCCTTTGTCCATCTTACTAATAATAATATATGGTTGGTATTTACTTTTCAAAGTTTTAGGAGGTGCCACACATTGAAAAATTGTATAACAGAATATATTAACACAGCAGAACAGCACAAAATTAACAACTACTTATTTAATGGCTGGTATATTGATAAGCAGGATAAAGAAATTACAGTGCTTAAAAAAGTTTATTTTTCTTAAAAAAAAGAGTTGACAAAGTAAAAAGATTATGATATACTGTAATCACAGTAAAGGAAACAAACTAATTTAAAAGGAGAGATTAATATGTTAAAAGAAACTCGAACAACTTGGACAATTAAAAGACTTGCTAAAGAGGTAAAAAAAGGAAATGTAAAATTTGACAACGCAGTACAGCGTAGCTTAGTTTGGACAAATGACCAGAAAAGCCTTCTTATCGACAGTATTCTTGAAGGTTATCCAATTCCGCCTATGTACGCAGACAAAGATACAGAGACAGGAAAACTTGATATGCTTGACGGAAAACAGAGAAGCAACACATTGATGGAGTTTATAAATGATGAATTTTCTCTTACTAAAGTAGTCAATGAAATTGATTGCGAAGAAGAAGGAGAAAAAGTTGACATTGTAAGACTTAAATTCTCAGAACTGCCTGAAGAACTCAGAGACAGAATATGTGATTATACAATAGAAATCAAAGTATTTGACAATCTTTTAGACGAAGAAAGGAACGAACTTTTCCGCAGAATTAACAACGGTAAACCTTTATCAGCAATCGAACTTACCAGAGTAAAAGCAAAGTCACTTCCTATCATTCAGGAAATTGCTAACCATGACATATTTACACACGCACTCACAGCAAAGGCATTTTCAAGATATACACATGAAGATATTGTTATTAAGGCTTATGCAGAACTGTTTACAGAAAATCCCAGTTTTGAAACAAAGGTTATCAGACCATTAATGGAGGAAATGGAAATTACTGAAGAACAGAAAAACCAGCTTATTGTAGGTTTTGACAAACTGCTTGAAGCTTACACCGCATTAAAATCAAGAGAAATTACAATCGAAGAAGAATCAAAGAAACGTGACAGAGTATGTAAACGTATGCTTACCAGAACTCACCTTCTCGCACTTATGCCTCTGGCAATAGACGACAATGTTACAGCTACAGACCTTGCGGACTTCTGTTATAAATTCTTCTATGGCACAAAAACAACTATTAATGAGGTATATAATGCCAATGCAAGTAGGGGTACAGGAAAAGCAGAGAGCGTGCAGAACAGACTGAGAGAAATTAAAAAGTCTTATAGTGAATTTATTAACAGAAGAGAATATACACCTAAAGCAACAGAAGATGACATAGAAATTGACGAAGAAGCATTGAGAAATTGTGTAAATGACATCATGGGTATGACAGCATAAAAGAAGGGCATAGCCCTTCTTTTTTTTGTATAACATTTCTATCTTATTATAATATAATATATTATAATAAGCCACAGAAGTATCTTATTATAATATAACACACTTACATCTTAGTAATATCAAATTTTGTATAAAAAAATACGAAATAATACTTGACAAAACAGAAAAAGTATGATACCATATAAGTACAGTAAAGGAAAAACAAATGAGAGAGAAAGGGAGATAAATATGAAAAAAAGAGTTATATGGACAAATCTTTTAACACAAACAGACGAAGACGATATTGTTAAAGATTACTGCGAATGTAATGAAATAACGTCTGATGGTTTAACAGAAGAAGATAAGCATAATATTGTATATGACTATATTGACGGATGGTTAGAAGCTGAAAGAATTAATCTTGATATACAGCTAACTAATCCTATATTAGTAATAGGTCACTTGGGGATGTGGAACGGTAACATAACAGGATATAAAATTATTGACAGTGGCAACATTAAGGATATTCTTTATGAAAAATGTTGTGAAAGCTGTGAATGGTATTCAGACGGTTATAATGTAAAGTTCGTTGGATATCATCACGATGGAAAGAATACCTATGAATACCGAGAAATTAGAAATATGGATAATATTGACAGGTTACTTGATGACCTGTATCACGGTAAACAAGTTACAAGAAAAAGGCTTAATTATTATACAAGGTCAATTTTACCCAAAGTAAATAAGATATATGGATGGAAATAACACTTGACAAAGCGTTATCTTTGTGATATAATAATATCAGAAAGAAAGAAAAGGGGAAATATGTATGATAAAAAGAGTAAATAACTTGGAAGATATTTGTAAAGTTCTTGGTAGCAAAAAGCCATTTCAAAGCGGCTCTATCACTACCGAAGGAAGTTCAGCATACGAACAGTTAGTAAGTATACTGGATTGTGTTGGTCAAATAACATCAAGTCAAAACTATATGTCAAAAGTTATAGGAAACCTTGATGATATTGTAGATAAAACAATGTAAAATAGAATTAAGAACGGGGCGACCTCCTTGTATGCACATAAAGACAAATCAAATATAAACTATACCTCTTGAACTTTTTACTTTTCAGTCCCGTTTTTAATATATAAAGTAGGACATCAGCCGATGCCCTGCTTTTTTTTGTTCACTATTCTGAACATGAAACTTGTACATAAAAGTTCAATTTTATGTACATTTGAGACACAAGATATTGTGTTTATTTTTCATTTGAACACAAGATGTTGTGTTCCCATGTAGACACATGACAAGATATTGTTGGTGTTCGATAATATGAACACAAGATGTTGTGTATATTATAATATGAACACAAGATATTGTATATATTATAATATGAACACTATATGTTGTTGTTCGATAATCTGAACACTATATATTGTGTTATATTATAATAAGACATTAACATATCTTATTATATAATATCATAATAAGACAAAAAGAAAATTTAAAATAACACTTGACAAATAGCAAGAAATCAACTATAATATAATCAGAAAGTGAAAGAAAGATAAGGCAAAAACAAGGAGGTAATAAATATGAAGTACGAAGAAAACACAAACCGCAATCTTACAGAAGAGTCAATCACTTTATTAAAAAACGAATGGTTTTCAGATGAGTTTGACGATCTTCAAAAAGCAAAACACTACTACGGAAATATCGAGATATCCGAAGAAGATGAATATCTTGGCGATGATTATAATTCTTATGTTAACGATTTTAATGAATATATTGAAAATATATGGAATTGTGATTCATTGGAAGAATTAGCGAATGTTTTAAACTCACGTTCTGAATATAGTAACGGACTTTTCAAAATCGAAAAAATCTAAGAAATCCTTTAAAGGGTTTCTTTTTTTTGCTCCGCCTTACTCTAACTCCTTGATAATATTATAATATGTATTGCTTTATGCCGACATATATAAATTGCATAATTCTATGCCGCCAGATTTGTGCAGTTTGCCTATTGATTTATATGACCACATAGATTATAATATAATCAGAAAGTGAAAGAAAAATAAAACAAAAAAAAACAAGGAGGCAATAAATATGAAAACAACATTGGATTTATTAAACGAAGTAGTAGTGATGGGATTCGACAGAGCAAAGGCATTAGAAAACATAGACGCAAGTCTTGACAATGTTTTCGGCTTTGAAAACAGAAAAGAAATCAGAGACGAAGAACTCAGTGACGAACTTTATAACGACATCATATATGGTTTCAAGTGTGAACTTGAAGAAAACGAAGGTTTTAACGAAATTATTTCAAAATATTTAGAGGAGCGTAATAATTATCTTCTTGAACATTTTAAAAACGAATTAGAAGGCTGCTAAAAACAGTCTTCTTTTTTTTGTATAACATATTTTCCTTATTATAATATGATAAGTCAATCATATTCTTATTATAATATGATATTAAATTTCGTATAATAATTTTAAATTTATACTTGACAACTAATAAATAGTATGATATAATAAAATCAGAAGTTAAGAAAGGGAGAGATTTAATATGACACAGGAAAAATTAAATGAAGCTTTAAAATTGCATGAAATGTGGCTCGAAGGTAACGGTGGTAAAAAAGCAGATTTAAGTTATAGATACTTAAGGGACACAGACTTAAGTGGCACAAACTTAAGTTACGCTGACTTAAGTTATGCAGACTTAAGTTATGCAAATTTAAGTTGTGCAGATTTAAGTAATACAAGTTTAAACGGTGCAGATTTAAGTAATGCAGATTTAAGTAATACAAGTTTAAACGGTGCAAGCTTAAGTGATGCAAATTTAAGTTTTGCAAATTTAAACGGTGCAAATTTAAGTGACACAACGGGTCTGATAAATCCAATAGACTACTTAAACAAGAATTTTGAGAAAACGGAAGAAGGATACATTGTTTATAAAACATTTGGAATGTATTATAGTATACCTAATAACTGGGAAATAAAACCTAATTGTATAATTGAAGAAGAAGTAAATTGCAATAGAAGTAACGATTGTGGATGTGGTATTAATATAGCTACTAAGCGATGGGTCAAATTGGCCAATGTTTATCATAAGTTACCAATATGGAAACTTTTGATCAAATGGGAATGGCTTCCCTCTGTAGTAGTGCCTTATAATACAGTTGGTAAAATACGATGTGGAAAAGCTATGTTGCTTGAAGTAATTAATGAATAAGATAGGAAACTATCTTATTTTTTTTGTATAAATCATCTATCTTATTATAATATGATAAATCAGTCACATTCTTATTATAATATGATAATAAATTTTGTATAATAAATTCTAAATTTATTATTGACAAGTTTCAGAAAATATGATATAATAAAAGTACAATAAAATATAGAAAGGAATGTAGAATATGAAAATAACTAAAGAACTTGAAAAGAAAATAGATAATTGCTTGCAGGACAAATCTATTAAGGATATGGAGGCAAGAAAAAAAGAAGCATATAGATGCCTAACAGAATTAAATAATGAAGTTCAAAATGACCCGATATATCAAAGGATTAAAAATGACGCAAAAGAGTTGCTATATAAATATGGTAATAGATATTTAGAAATTTATAATTTAGTATCTTTAAGCAACGAAAAGAATTTTAATGAAATCGTAAGTGACAGTTGTTGGTACAGATATGGTTTAGAAGTAATTTTAAACAAACTTACAGAAACAGACACTTTTAATTTAAACAGAAATAGAATTTATACTGAAAATCATAATAAGAAAATGCGAGACTTGATAATAAAATTACAGTACGCAGAAAGTAAAGCAGAGATGAAAGAAATATTAAAAGAATATAATATAGAAATTTAAGCGAGTTATCTCGCTTATTTTTTTTATATAAATTATCCTTATTATAATATGATAAATCAATTATATCCTTATTATAATATGATAATAAATTTTGTATAACAAATTCTAAGTTTATTGTTGACAAATATTAAATGATGTGATATAATAAAATCAGAAAGTAAGAAAGGAGAGGTCTAAAATGACATTTGAAAATTTTAAAAATGAGGTAACAAATAATTATCACAAATACTTTACAGATAGCCAAATTATGATAAATCAGGTAAGGGTTCTAAACATTACTAATATTGACATTAGATGTTTTTTATCAAAAGATGAAACAGAATGTTCAGGCAGAATCAGATTAAATGATATGTTTTCTATATCTCTTACAATATCACTTCCTGACCTGTGCGAAGAGCTTCCTGAAAACCTTACACTCGAATATAATTATAAATCATATCTTACTAAACCAACAGATGAATATTGTGTATATGGACGTAGACATCTCAGAACCAGAAAGACAAAAGGAATGCCAGAAAAAATTATAAAAGACATTGATAAATTCTTTAATAATTTACATTCTTGTTTGTTAGAAGATATAAATAACAATAATATACACGAGAAACATATCACATTATTAAATCAGAAAATTATAAAATAATAGTAAAAGCGAGGCAACTCGCTTTTATTTTATATAACTTATTTATCATATTATAATATGATAACATCAGTCATATTCTTATTATAATATGATATTAAATTTTGTATAACAAATTCTAAATTTATAAAATTTGTTATTGACAAACATCATATTATATGATATAATTAAATCAGAAATTAAGAAAAACTTTATAAAGGAGAGAAAGAAAATGACTAATACAGAATTACGAAACGTATTAAAAAAACATCAGTTATGGTTAGACGGAAAACTTGGAGGGGAAAGAGCCACCTTCATCGAAACCGACCTTGCAGGAGCTAACCTTGCAGGAGCTAATCTTGAAAGAGCCAACCTCTTTAAAGCTAATCTCTCTAAAGCTGACCTTCAAGCAGCTATCCTCGTAGGGGCTAATCTTGAAGAAGCTAACCTTGAAGACGCTATCCTTGTAGGAACTAACTTCAGAGATACCAATCTCACAGGTGCAAATCTTGAAGAAGCCAACCTCTGTGGAGCTAATCTCATTAAAACTAAAGGCTTATTAAATCCAATGGATTATCTGGCTCAAACTTTTGAAAAAACAGCGGATGGATATATAGTCTATAAAGTTTTTGGGATGTACTATCCTCCCCGTACTGACTGGATTATTAAAAACGGTTCAATCATTGAGGATATTGTAAATCTTGACAGAAGAACCACTTGCGGATATGGCATTAATGTAGCTACAAAAAAGTGGATAAAAAGAGAAAATCCCAGAACTAATAAAGTTTGGAAATGCCTTATCAAGTGGGAGTGGTTACCCGGAGTAGTAGTACCATACGCAACCAATGGAAAGATAAGATGTGAGCGACTGATGCTATTGGAAGAAGTAGATATTTAAAAAGAGCTATATAAATATAGTGATACTTGACATATAATAAATTATATGATATAATATAGACATAAATAAACGAGGAGAGATTAATATGTGGGATATAGAAGCAACAACAGGATATAAACTTAAAACAACATTTTGGGATGATTTTAGTATAGCTGATAGGTTTGGTATAAATGCTATAAAAGATACATATAAAAGAGCTTTTGCAGAATGGAAAACTAATTATATATATTTAACAGAATTAGTCCTTGTGCTCAATCATAAGGCATGGGAACATTATACAAACGGCAACGAATTGTTCGCACAGTTATATAATGAATTATGGCAAAAGTGTACTATTTACGCTTGTACCAAGTTAAAAGGTGAAGAATTATCATATTTTTATAGAACAACAGATTAATTAAATAGCTTGCCATGTAGGGCTGACAACCTCCTTTCCTTGAACCCCCTTTCAATGTCAGCCCTATTTTTTTGTATAACAAATTATTCATATTATAATATGAGCATAATTAGTACATCCTTATTATAATATTACATTAAATCTTGTATAACAAATTTTAAATTTGATATTGACAAATAGTAATAGCTATGATATAATATATATAGAAATTAAGGAAAGGAGGAATTAAAATGGATAAATGGAAAGGTAAAGAATATTATAAAAAACATAAGGCAAACGACATAAACGGTAATCCTGTATATAAGATTTTCTATTGTGATGGTACAACAGAAATTGTTAGAACTTATAGATTGTCAGGATATGATAAATATTATCACTCATTAAGTGGATTGTATAAAAGTAAATAAGTACTTGACAAATAGCAATAGTTATGATATAATATATATAGAAATTAAGAAGGGGAGATATGGTCATGGGATTAGATATGTATTTAGAAAAGAAAGTTAATGATGAATGGGTAGAAATTGGGTATTGGAGAAAAGCTAATCATATAAGAAGTTGGTTTGAAAGACATCTACCAGATTTTGCTGATAATTCACGCACCCCAATTACACAGGAAACACTTAAAGAGTTGCTTATGGATTGTCAGGAAGTCCTTTTAAACCATGACAAAGCTAAACTTTTATTACCAAGACAGAGCGGATTTTTCTTTGGTTCGTTAGATTATGATGAGTATTATTACGAAGATATAGAGGATACTATAAAAATGATACAAGATATCCTAAGTTCTGATTTGTCTGATGTGGAACTTGCGTACAGCGAATGGTATTAATTATAATATAAACATAGGCGGTTGTCTCGCCTATGTTTTTTTGTATAACAATATTAATCATATTATAATATGAGAACTAATTTTGTATAACAACATCTATCATATTATAATATTACAAATATATTACATCAATTTTTGTATAATAAATCTACATATTATAATATTATAAAAAAATTTTTTAAAACCACTTGACAAATCATGAATTTTGTGATATAATATAGACAAGCGAATAGAAGAACCAGTTATGCCTGAAATCTGGATTATCATATTATAATATAACATTCCATTTAATATGATATAATCAAAAAAGATAGGGTGGAATCCGTTGCTCTAAATTATTCCCGCAGATAATATTATGCAATCTAATATTATTATACGTCAGTAGCTGAACCACTAATGCTACAATAAAATATAAAATGTGGGGGCGGTCATCGTGCTGGGAATGTTGTTTCTCTGTATAATATTAGTAATGAATAGAGAGAGTAGATAAGTAGTGAAAGTATTATATAGATAGATTAGGGACACGATAATAATTGATAACAACATTGAAGATTGTCTTTTTTTGACTTTTTTTATTTATCCTTTTACAAGGGGAGAACTCTATAAGTTGAGAAGCACTTAAAAACGTTCCACTTTATAGCTTGAAAATCATATAAATAATTCTTTACTAATAATAAAATATTTCATGCACTTTACTTTAAAAGCTTTTTGTATAAAGTATTGAATAACCGCCATCGGGTAATTGATAAATATATAAAGTTTAACATTAGCACTTTGCGGCTAATAAGTACCAGATGTAAAAAAACTTCTAAAGAAAAGTACATAAATAATTTTTCTTTTATTAGTAAGAACAAATTTATTGTACATTGATTTTCAAGCTTTTTTGTATAAAGTGTTTAATAACCGCCGACAGATGATTTATAGAACTATAAAGTTTAACATTAATACTTTACGGTTAATAAGAACAAGTTTAAAAAAGCACATAAAGAAAAGTACAATAAATAATTATTCTTTTATTAGTAACAAAAAAAATATATATGTACTTTACTTTAAGTACTTTTTATATAAGATGCTTAATTTTCATTTGAGCTTATATATTATAATATGAGTGCTTGAAATATATTTATCTTATTATAATATTATATCTTATACTTATTATAATATAACAAATATCTTGTTACTAATATAAAGATAATTTCGTATAATTCATTACTTTAAGTGCTTAAACCAAGTTATTTTTAATTATAGTTTGAGCTAAAATGTTATAATTAAATGCTTGAGATAAGTTATTTTTAATTATAATTTGAGCTAAAATGTTATAATTAATACTTGACAAATTGTAAATAGTATGATATAATATATATAGAAAATAAGAAAAGGAGAGATAATTATGACGAAAGTAACAATTAATGATAATATTAAAAAAGAAGCTATTAAATATATGTCAAAAGGAACTATATTTACATATAATAATTATTATTATATGTACATTAATTTCGATACCATTATTAAACTATCAGATTTTACAGTATGGGATATTAATGATTTTTCTGAAGGAGAATATATTATATGTAATGCTGAAATTATAATTCACAGATAAAGGCAGAAATGCCTTTATTTTTTTTGTATAAATAATACATATTATAATATGATGAATTTTGTATAAAAAAAATATAAAAAAAGTATTGACATTGTTTTAATAATATGTTATTATAAATACAAGATAAAGAAAAGGAGAGGATAAAAATGTATGATTTAAACAGTGTAGTTGAGAATTGTCTTTTAAAATGTGATGAGTCTAATGTTCAATATGGAGAGATAAAAAGAGTTGATGTATTTAATGAGAGTAGGAGATATATCGGTTTATGCACAAGATTAGATAGTGGAGCATATAAAATTCAAATATCATCGCTATTATTAAATGAAAATATACCAATAATAAAATTAGAAGAAATTATTTTACATGAAATATTACACACTTGTAAAAATTGTTTTAATCATGGTAAAGAGTGGAAAAAACAGGCTGAAAAATTAAATAATAGATATAATTATCATATTAGTAGAACATATAGTTTTAATATGCAAAACATAGATGATATAATAGATCATTATAAATATATAATAAGATGTGAAAAATGCGGTAAAGTATATGGATACCAGAGAATGCCAAAATGTATAAAAAATCTTGACAATTATGAGTGTGCTATTTGTAAAGGAAAACTTACGAGGGTGAAATAACACCCTCCTTTTTTTTGTATAAATGATACTTATTATAATATGATGAATTTTGTATAATCAAATTTTGTATAATATTATAATAAGATGAATTTTGTATAATTGGTTTATATCATATTCTTATTATAATATGATTGATATTATGTAATATCATAATAAGACAAAAAAAAATAATTGTTGACAAATGACAATGAGTATGTTATAATATAAATATAATAAAGGGCATAAGGAGAGAGGCTATATGATATATTTTAAAAAGGTTGATAAGCAGGTTAGACATAATTTATTTATTTTAAAAAATAACTCTTGACATATTACTAATAGTGTGATATTATTAGTAATGTAAGGGAGGTAATTATATGGATTGGAATGAAGATTTAAAATCATTAATACTGAAATTAAGACAGCGTAAAAATCAGCTTAAAAAAGAATATCAGGTATTAAATGATAAACAACAAGATTTATTACACGCTATTGAATTTGAGCGATATAACGCTGCTCAAGGAGCCAAGATTTTAAAAAGATTAAAAATGCTTAGAGCTGAAAGAAGAATTATTAGTAACGAACTTGAAGAAATAAAATCTATTTTAGAAAGGTTTGATGAAAATAAAACTAATGATGTTTTATTAAAGTCATCTAAAAAATATACCTATAGAACTAATATAATCGGCGATATTTTTGGTAAACAAACAGGAGATTGTATAAAAAGTCAGAATGAAAAGAAGAGAATATCTGATGTATGCAAGGCACTTTAAGTGCCTTGTTTTTTTTATTATTCGTTTTATTCTTATTATAATATGATAGATATGTATTTATTACTATGATATTTTTTTATTTTTTTTAAAAAAACACTTGACAGTATAAAAATATTATGATACAATAATTATAGAAATTAAGGAAAGCAATAATTAAAGGAGAGGATAAAAATGATGTATACTATGATGATTGGACTTAATGACAAGGAAACAAAAAAACAGGAGATTTCAACAGATGTAGCTTTAAACATTGTAAAGTCTTTGTGCTGGGAAATGTTTGAAGGCTCTACGGTATCCCTTGCGTATGGATTATATAAACACGATGACGGAGAGAAAGTCTCAGAAAATACCATTCGTGTTGAACTTATGATGGTAAATGAAAGTCAGGTAAAACAATTTGCAGAAACTATAAAGAAAGCATTAAATCAGGAATCAGTGCTTGTTATTAAGGCAGAAATTAAATCAGATTTATGGTAAGGGGCGTAAGCCTCTTATTTTTTTACATCAGAATTTGTCTTATTACAATATGATATTTTTGTATAAATGGTTATCCTTATTATAATATGATAAAACAATAATTATCTATCATATTATAATATGGTTATATATAAATTAAGTATCATATTATAATATGGAACAAAAAAAATAATAAAATATTTTACAAAAAGTATTGACAGTGGGTTAATAATATGGTATTATATAATTGTTCCAAGGAAATAAATATAAAAAAGGAGAGATTTAAAATGACTGCTTATTTAAAACCTGTATATGATTCAAGAAAAAGTTTTTATAACAAGGCTATTGTTGAAGAAAACGAAAAAGAGATTGTATTATATAGTTATAAGACAAAAGTTGCGGTAATTGACAAAGTATCAAATCGTTGTAAAATCACTGGTACTTATAGTAATACGACACTAAGACATATTAAGGAATTCCTATTACAGAATAATTTGTCATGTGGTAGTAAAAAGGAAATTGAAAAAATGTATATGTGATAAATAGACCGCTTCGGCGGTCTGTTTTTTTGTATAATAAGTTATTCATATTATAATATGATAATAGCAATCATATTCTTATTATAATATGATATATTATAAGCAGCCAAATTTTGCATAATATTATAATATGGTATATTATCGGCGGCCAAATATTTTTTAAAAAAAATAAAAAAGTATTGACATATCGGCAAAACGGTGTTATAATAGACTCAAGAAATGAGGGAAACGAGAATTAAAGGAGGAATTAAAATGTTATACGGACAGATTAAAAGAAGGTTAGAAAACAATCAGAAAGGTACTTTTACATCTATGGTATGGGAAAGACCTGTAAAAACAAAAAAGGCTTTTGCTGATAACATTATCACAAAAAGAAGTGAAGGCGTTGTTAGACTTGGTGTTGAGTATGATAATATGAAAGATGTAAAAGAAAAGAGAATGAGCGGCGAATTGCCCGCAAGTAATGAGGGTTTACAGTGGGGAACTTGGGCGGAGTATCCATATATTATCGAACATAAAGGCAATAAGTATCTGAGGTGTGCCACAAGTCAGAACAATAAAATTAAGACAAAATATTTTGTAAATGGTAAAGAAACACCATTTGAAGACATTGAGAATATGGTACTTGCAAGTGAAAAGAAAAAGACTGACGAACTGGATGTCTTTTCAGTCAATATTGACAATATAATAGCTTTAGGATAAAAGAAGGGCGAAAGCCCTTCTTATTTTTTGTATATTTATACCTTATTATAATATGATAGGTTTTGTATAATTGAATTTTATATCATATTATAATAATATGATTGATATTATCATATTATAATATGTAATAAAAATATTTTTTTAGAAAAGGGTTGACAAACAATGAAATATGGTTTATAATTTAAGTATAGTAAAAATAAAGGAGAGGTTAAAATGATAAAGATTAATAAAAGAGAAGCAAGAAAGCTGTTTGATGAAGGAAAGTCCTTTTATATGTGTGCGCATAAATTAAGACCTGAATATTCTGTTTTTATACAAGAAAACGCCAGAGATGAAATCTCGAACTTTGACATTTTAGTAAGACAGTTTAAATATTATAACTGTGATTATGAACGTGGTTATTACCCAGCATTTTATATTGAAGAAAACTAAAAAAATACTTGACATATTATTAATGGTGTGGTATAATAAAATCAGAAATTAGGAAAGGGGTTATAAATATGAATAAAGAAAAGATGTATAAAGAGTTAATGAGATATGGAGAAATTATATCTGATGCGGAATATAAAAGTAGTTTCGGATATGAAAGACATTATCGTATTAGATTTGGTGGAAAAATATATAAATTAGAAATGCTAAATGGAAATGTCATGACAATACAGGAGGAATAATTCCCCTGTATTTTTTTTTACATCAGAGTTTATCTTATTATAATATTACATAATAAGCTACAAAAGTATCTTATTATAATATTACATAATAAGCTACAAAAGTATCTTATTATGATATGATAGATATTTTTATTATATCAACATATTCTTATTATAATATGATAATATCAGTTATATCCTTATTATGATATTATATAATAAGCTATTAGCATATCTTATTATGATATTACATAATAAGACTGTCGTCTTATTATGATATTACATAATAAGACTGTCATCTTATTATGATATGATAGAAAAATAATTTTAAAAATTTTCAAAAAAAGTATTGACAATATATTAAAAGTGTGGTAATATATAATTGTCCAAAGGGATAGTAAAAAAATAAAGGAGAGAATGAAATGAACAGATTTGAAGAAATGGATATGCTTGATATAATCATGGAGCTTGAAGGCGGAGATATGGTGCCTGAGAACGTAGAAGAAGCAAAGACAGTATTAGACGCAGTATCGGACTTGAGATATTCGCAGGGCTTTTATTCAAGACTTTGTGAACAGCTTGAGGAGTACATCGCAGAAAATGATGATGGAAGAAAGTGGTGGGAAGATTAAGAAGGGTTTAACCCTTCTTATTTTTTTATATGGTTTACTCATATTATAATATGATGATTTTATATTTTTATCTTATTATGATATTACATAATATGCTACAGAAGTATCATATTATGATATTACATAATATGCCGCTATCGTGTCATATTATGATATTACATAATATGTTACAAAAGTATCATATCATAATATGATAAAAATTATATCTGACTTATTATAATATGATAAAAAATATTTTTTTTATTTTTTTAAAAAACACTTGACAATATAGAAAGAGTGTGTTAATATATAATTGTAACAAGGAGTGATAAGTTAAGAAAGGGAGAGTTAAAATGAGAAAAAAGAAAATTTATTGTCCAGTAAACGGTTGGGATTGTCCGTATTATAAAAATAATGAATGCGGCATGGAAAATCCATATAAGGATTGCGATGATTTTTATGGAAGTTATGGAGATGATTATAAGTTGTCTGATTTTTATACAGATGAAAAGAGAACAGTTTTTGAATAAAGCGGTTTAACCGCTTTATTTTTTTTTACATATTTCTATCATATTATAATATTACATAACATAATATTATCATATTATGATATTACGATTTTTGTATAACTACATATTTCTATCATATTATAATATTACATAACAAGACTATCATCTTATTATAATATTACGATTTTTGTATAATTAAATTTTGTATAATATTATAATATTATAAGATAAAAAATATACAAAAACTAATAATTATTTTTGTATATAATGCCTATTGTAATTGGTCTTAATATGGTATATACTATTCATGTAATAAAGGTTAGGAAGTCATAAAGGAGGATTTTGAAATGAGTAAGATGTTTAATGTTTTTGTAGGCTTGAACGATAAGGATACTAAAAAACAGGAAGTTGGAACAGATAAAGCACTTGAGATTGTAAAGTCTTTATGCTGGGAGATGTTTGAGGGGGCGACAGTTTCCCTTACCTTTGGTCTGTATAAGCATGATAATGGCGATAAAGTGACGGAGAACACAATTAAAATTGAACTGATGACAGATGATACAGATAAAATAAAAACGCTTGTAAATGAATTAAAAAGGATTTTTAATCAGGAGTCAATAATGGTAACTATCATTAATCCAGATGTATGTTTTTGGTGAGAGGCGATAAGCCTCTTATTTTTTTTGATATAAAATTTGCTTTATTATAATATTATGTTTTTTGATGTAATAAAATATTAGTTTATGCCATATTATAATATGATAATATTTTCTTTGATATAAAATTTGCTTTATTATAATATGATAATATCAATCATATTCATATTATAATATGATAATATCTATCATATTCTTATCATAATATGATAGAAAAAATGCACAAAAAGTGATACTGAATTTTGTGACAACTGACGATTGCAAAGTGCTGCAATATGATATATAATATAAGTAACCTAAGAGGTAAACAAAAAGAAGGAAAAATAAAAATGATAAGAGAGAAGAGGTAAATATGTTAAATACTGTTAGATTATTAAAAGGCGAAGCTATCCTTACAAAAAGCGAAGTAAAAAATTTCCATAAATATGATACAATTTGGGGCGATGATGGATATCCCAAAGAATTGAAAAAATGGAATATGAAGGATAAAGAAGAAGCTAAAAGGGAGCTTAGTAAATATAGATGTAAATATGATATGGGTAATCCTTTATCGCATATTACAGAGTATGGGCTTGAATATTACGAAGAAGATGAGGATGGTAATTTCATTACAGGGAGTGATTATGATTTTGCGGAGGATGAAGTTTTACAGGGTGATTAATCGCCCTGTTTTTTTTTATGCTGATTTTTCATCTTATTACAATATGATAAAAAACATGGGTAATAATTGTATAGTGAATGGAATATTTTTACATTGTATATAATGGAGAATATACCGTGCTGGAATTGTATAATTTGTATTTTATGGGAATATATGGAATGTAAAATTTTGTATATTATCATATTATGATATGGCATAATATGCCACTGACGTGTCATATTATGATATGGCATAATATGACACTGACGTGTCATATTATAATATGATTAATACCATGTAATACATAGTATTACATAATATAATAGTATCATATTATAATAAGATAATTTTTTTGTATAACGAATTTTGTATAATATTATAATAAGATGATTTTTGTATAACTGATTTTTGTATAATTGAATTTTGTATAATATTATAATAAGATGATTTTTGTATAAAAAAATGTATAATCAAATTTTGTATATTATTATAATATGATGATTTTTGTATAACTATTTTGTATAATATTATAATAAGACAGAAAGTATAAATCAATGTAAATTGCCGATGGTTTTATTATGTCTCTTATTATAATATTACATTTATAATCTATATTAG
>CASEHG010000265.1 GCA_949287565.1 uncultured Brachyspira sp. | reverse complement strand
TTTTTATATATAATTATATTTGTTTTTAAGCTATTTATAGGAAATTAGTTTTTATGGTTATAAGCATATTGCAACCATAAATTAATCTTTCATATATTGCATAATAGATAGATAAAATAAATCATATTTTTTTAATAAAAAATATGATTCCTATAACAGAAAATTAATATTTCTAAATTATAATTAAATTGAAATCCTTTAAATATTTTTATAATCTCTTTTATAGTTTCACCTGATGCATAAACATCATCTATTAAAAGTATATTTTTATTTTTGAGCTTATCATAATTTACTATTTCAAAAGCATCTTTAATATTTTCATTTCTCTCTTTTAGAGTTTCCAAAAATTTCTGTTCTTTTATATCTTTTTTTATTCTTATAAGTTCATATTTTTCTATATTAAAATCTTTTGAAATATAATCAGCAAAAAAGTCCATTACACCATTATTTTTATTTGAAGGTACATAAAGTATAATATCAAATTTTTTATTATTTGTTTTTATATAATCAGAATAATAATTTTTTATTTGCTCTGTTATCTTTATAGGGAAATCAATATTCTTTTTTTTGAATGCTCTCAATTCATCGCCAAGCTCTTTATCCAAATCGCCTAATGCTGTTATTTGTATATTGTCTATACTGAATTTTTTATAAGCGGTAAAAATATTATTCATTTATTTTATCTTTTAATATGAGATACATTATGCTTGCAAAAATCCAATTTACTATTATTCCTTTATATCCAGCAATAACTCCGTTTAACCAAGTATTAATACTGATATCAAAAATAAATGTTAAAATTACAGATGACAATCTTCCTAGTATAAGTGCAAATAACGAAGTTAATATAAAAGATATATTTTTATTTTTCATTAAACTTATTACACTAGTAAATACAACTCCTTCAAATATCAAAAAATATAATGTAGGAGGCATAGGCATGTTTGTGAGAAAATAATTTAAAATCGGAGATATAAAACTAAGCATTATTAAAAATATAGGATTTAATATATAAGCTCCCAATGATAATGCAAAAAATAAAGGAAGAAATTCAGTTCCTTTAAATCCGAAATAATGTGTTATAATAGGTGAAGCTAAACTTATAATGCTTAGCAGAAACAATATAAAAATATTAACATTTATTTTTCTTAAAGATAGAGTTTTCATAAAAATATCCTGATTAAATTATTTTCTTTTACTATGTATTATACTTAAATATTCATATTTGTCAAAATTTACGCACGGTAATTATATTATAAAACATAGAAATATTTTAATTTATAATTTAAATAATAAATAAAAAGTTATTAAACGTGCGTTGAATAATGTTGAAAATTTAATAAAAACTTGGGCGGGTGTTAACATTTCAGTGTTAGTATATAAAAAATAATTAAGCAGAAATTTCAAAATGAATCTAAAAGGAATAAAGGGTGGGGCATGTAATTAAAGTTTTAAAAATTAATTTATTGTTATGCTTGTCTACGCCTACAATAAGCTAGTGAGTAAACTCACTAGCTGGCTACGACTCGCTTTTATATTTTAATTCTAATGTTTAAAAATTATTATTTTTCA
>CASEHG010000264.1 GCA_949287565.1 uncultured Brachyspira sp. | reverse complement strand
TATGATTTTCATTTGTAGTTGTAGGATTAACATATACTTTATTAGTTTCTGTTTGATTAGTTTGAGTATTTTCTGTTTGTTCTGTTCCTTTGTTACCGCCTCCGCAGGAAATTATCGAAACCGTTAAAACAAAAATAGAAATAATGGAAATAATATTTTTCATGTTTTTACCCTCTGCATGTATTGTTATTTTTTATAATAAATTATAATAATTAAAATTTCAATTATAAAATATTTTCACAATAAAAAAAGTGCATACATATATAATGCATACACTTTTTTGAAGCTATTAAAATTATTGTATATTCAAAATTTTAAGCATTTCAGCTTCTATCGATTTTATATCGCCTTTTGCTTCCTGAATAGTTTTGATTTCTGCTCTTCTTTGCTCCAATAATTCTTCCTGACTTTGTTTATCCAAAGTGGCTTTTTTAGCGAAATATGCATCGCTTATAAGTTTATCAGCTACTCTCAAAGTTCTGTCTGACACTATTGCTTTGTCTGATGCATTTTCTGCTTTAGACATATCAAAGCTCGCATCAGTTTTTAAAGCTCCTTCAGGTACTCCGTCAAGTATACTTCCTTTCCATTCCAATTTGGGCTGATAACTATATGTAATATAATCAAAATAATCTGCATTCTTTATTTCATTATTATCAATGAATATATCAAGTGCTTTATTATAAGATTTATCTAATAAAAACATTTTATTTTTACCGTCTTCAGTATATATTTTTTGAATACATTCTAAATCTTGATAATCTTTATTATTAATAAGCTGTCCTATTTCTGAATCAAAATCTATTTCCAAATTCTCTTTCAAAAGTAAAGTAAAATTAACTGTACCGCCTCTTCCTCCGCCATAATCATAATCCCCTGAAAGCATTAACTCTTCTTTACCATCATTATTGATATCGCATAAGAAGAAAGATGGATATACACGCCAACCCATTGTTTCATCTATATACTCCAAATATTTTTCTTCATTAAATTTACCGAAACTTATAAATTTAGAGCCTTTAGTATAATCTTTCAAATCATTTGTAGAAATTGAATTAATTTCAGCAGATTCTACTTCACCTATATCTCCAAGTCTGAAATTATAAGTTTTTACCTCTTCAAATGAAGCATATATATGATCATTCATAAACTCAGGATTATAATAATGCATATTTACTCTTGATTCAATTAAAAATGTATTTTTCTTAAACTCAAGAAAACTAAGTCCATTCCATCCGTCATAAGCATCTTCATTATTATGATCATAATAATTTCTAAAATACTCCGCATCATCAAAATATAATTTATCATCGCTGAGTCTATTTGTAACATATGTTTTTAAATATTTATTTATTATATTCGTATTAAGTATTTCTGGTACTATATTTACTGCAGCTACTTTAGCTGTACCTTCCAATTCAATTGAACTTAAAGAATAATTATTTTCATTAAATAAATCTATATATCCATTATTTTTTGCAATATATCTAGAGAAACCATTGTTATAAGCATCAGCAACTAATTTTTCTGCTCTTAAAGAATCAGGGGCTTCTATTATATAATCAACTAATTTCATTTTATTGCTGTAAGCATTATCATCATCATACTTTGCTATCATCATAGATATATTAGTTCCGCCTGCTTTTTTCCATTCTGTTAAATACTTTTTTTCTTCTTCAAAATAATAAAGCGAATCGCAAGCAAAATGAGATAAGAACAAAGCTAAATAAACATCAGCATCTTTTTTATTTAATTTTAATAATTCTTCTCTTGCCTTTTTTAATGCTAAATTCTGATCTACATATAAATGTTCATCAGCATAATAATCTGTCAAATCTTCATTATATCTATCCCAACTGCTGAAAGTTTCACTAAATGGATCATAATTAACATTTGATATAAACTCTATAGAATATTTTTTTCTTTCATCATCATTTGCAAATTTCCTATTAAGAAAATCAAAATTCCTTTTTGCATATTCATTATTTTCTCTTAAATTTTTGAGCTCTTCATCAAATTTAGCTTTATCTACTCTAATGCCTTTATAAACATATTTCATATCAAAAAATTCTTTTTTAGTTTCTGTTTTTTGATTATCAGATGAAGCTGTTTTTTGTTCATTGGTATTTTGTGATGTTTGACTTGCTTCTTTGTTTCCGCCTCCGCAGGAAATTATAGTAATAATCAAACTAAGCATTATAATAGTAGAAATAATATTTTTCATATTAAACCGTCCATAAGTATTTTAATTTTTGTATAATAAATTAAAATTATTAAAATTTCAATTATAAAATATTAATAAAAAAGTGTATACATATAATGCATATAATTTTTATCAAATATATTATAAAGAGTTAATTAAAATTATCCTATAAAAGTAAATGTAATTATTATTTTAAGACTTAACATTTTTATATACTGCAATACTCATTTATTTAGTTAATCTTAAATGATAATTAATAAAAATAAATTATAATATTATTAGTAAAATAT
>CASEHG010000263.1 GCA_949287565.1 uncultured Brachyspira sp. | reverse complement strand
TAATTATGTCAATAATATTATAAAAAAATAAAGTATTATCAATTATTTGATAATACTTTATTAACTTCAACAAATTATTATAATTTGAAATAACTTACAACATCTATCAATTTCTGAGCCTCACTGCTTAAAGTGATGCTTGCTTCTTTTGACTGCTCTACTAAGCTAGCATTTTCCTGTGTACTTGCATCCATTTTTAATACTGCCTGATTAACCTGATCAACTCCGCTTTGCTGTTCCACTGCTGTTGTAGAAATATCTCTCATTATATTGGCTGTATTTTCTATTTTATCTTTAATATCAATAAATATTTCCTGAGATTTTCTAGCTGCTTCTGTTGCTACTCTTATTTTCTCATCTGAATCTGCTATTAAGGAAGTAATATCTTTTACAGATGTTTGAGTATTCTGTGCTAAAGTTCTAACTTCTGAAGCTACAACAGAGAAACCTCTGCCCTGCTCTCCAGCACGTGCTGCTTCAACTGATGCATTAAGTGCTAATATATTAGTTTGAAAAGCAATATCTTCTATCAATTTTGTTATATTAGTTATTTTTCTGCTTGCTTCATAAACATCTTCCATACTTCTTGTTGTACTGTCTATTATAAGTCCTGCTTCTTCCACAGATTTTTTAGAATCATTCATCATATTATTTCCTATTACAGATTTTTCTGCAGAATTTTTTATAGTAGATGCCATTTGCTCCATAGAACTAGCAGTTTGTTCCAATGATGATGATTGAGATTGAGTTCTTAAAGCTAAATCATTATTTCCGCTTGCTAATTCTTTTGATGTCAATTCTATATTATTAGAAGAATCGATTATATTGCTTACTATATTTTTTAATTTTTCTATAGTATTATTAAATCCATTAGCTATTATTCCAAATTCATGATTTTGATATTTGTTAGTTAAAAATTTACTTGGTGCTGATACAGTTAAATCTCCGTTTCCAAGTCTGTTTAAATCGCTTGCTATTCTTGATAAAACTCTTGATATATTTTTATTAACATATACTATAACTATAAATGATGTAATAATAAGAAGTAATAAACTTAAAACTATAGTTATTTTTATTAGAGTATTTTTATTAGCAAAAAATTCACTATCAAGCATAGTAACACACATTATCCAATCTATATTTTCAAGTCTTGAGAAAGCCATTATTTTTTTGCCTTCATCTTCATAATGTAAAGCACCTTTTCTTTGTGAGGCTGCAGCAGATAATGCATTTTTAGAACCTATAGATATAGTATTAACTTTTTTAACTTCTTTATGAGCTACTCTTCTACCTTCTTCATTAACAATATATATATTACCTGTTTTTCCTATAGTAATTTCAGAAAAATATTTTTGAACAAAAGAATCCCATCTTAATTCAGCATATAAAACTCCGGCAGGTCTTGCATTAGTATCAAATACTCCGGCCAAAACACCTATAACATAGTTTCCTGTAACTGATGACAAATAAATCTCATCTTCAATAGCATACTTATAATTATTGTTTTGAAGCTCTTTCCATATAGTTTTTTGACTTACAGTATTCAAATGTTCATTAGAAGCTGTATCTAAAACAACTTTTCCATTTAAATCTATTAAAGCAAAAGCTGAAAAATGAGATTCTAATTCTTTAAGAAGCTCTGTAAATTCACCGCTTGCTATAGATAAAGTATACTGATTAGGATTTTCAAAATAATCTAAAAATTCAGATTCTTTTGATATAACAGAAGTTAAGTCTGCCTGATCTTCAATCCATATAGAAACCAAATCTCTATATCCGTCAGCAGTTTCCATAAATCCGCTTATAGCAGTTCGCTCCATAAATATTGCTGAAGCAGATATTATTACTATCATAAGAACTAAAAGCATTACAGCTACAGATGCTATAATAGTAAAAGGCATTTTAAATTTCAAAG
>CASEHG010000262.1 GCA_949287565.1 uncultured Brachyspira sp. | reverse complement strand
TCCATCCATTTCCTTTATAGCTTGAAGAATATCCTCTTTAGTCATATCAGTAGTTTCTTCCTCTATGCTGATAGAACGGAACTCATAGCTTTCTACAATTTCTTTATCCTCATTCACTTCACTATATATCCAACTACTGAACACTCTGTTGGGCATGTCAAGGAATGTGATTCTAATAAAAGCACCTCCCAATATATAAGGGGTAATATCATAAATCACAAACTGACCTTTTATTTGCTCTTTATAAGGGTCTAAATTAGTATTGCTGACAATTCCCTTATTGTAATCATCCAAATATTTTCGCAAAGTACGGATATATTCATTATCCAACCAATCACTTCTATCCCAGTCCTTAAAACGAATGTCATTGAGTGTTTTTCGTGTGCTAATAGTATCAGTTATTTGTAAAGTTCTATCTATATCTTGTTTTAAGTTGCCATATCCCATGCTGAAAGCAAGCATGGGTATAGCTATTGTAATGAATAAAAGCGTTATTTTCATTATTTGTAACTATGCGTATGAAAAACGATTATTGTATATTTTTTCTTCCTATTTAAAAACATTCACATATCAGAAGTAAGATTACATTTTTAATAAGTTGTATCAAAAATAGCTCTAATATCTCGTGCGAAGTTTAGATTAGCACCTGAATCATCTCTACCTCCTGAAGTAATTCCAATAACTTCACCATAGCTATTTATCAATGCTCCTCCACTGCTACCATGGTCTATAGGTACACTAATTTGAATAGTATAATTGGAATGTTTCTGTGATATAAGTCCATCTGATAATGTATTTTTTAAACCTTTGGGACTACCAATAGCATATACTTCATCACCGATTTCATATCCTCTTTTAGTCACAGGTATATAATTAAAATTATTTCCTTCTACCTTGAAAATAATATAATCATATTGTTTACTATAAGCCAAAACTTCTTTGACTTTATACATGTTTCCATTGGATAACTTTATGATTTCTTGTCCTTTAATACTTCCTTTAAACACATGATAGTTACTTATTGCTATTCCGTCTTTACTAACAAAAAAGCCAGACCCTTGAGATATATTCACATTATCACTTGTGTAAATCATGAAAACTGCTGATTCATATCTTTTATAAATAGATTTAGCTCTCATTTCCGTATTAGAATTGCTTAAATTTATTTTTGATAAAGTAGAATAACTTGCTTTCATTTCTGATGGCAAAGTTGAATTTGTTTTAGATGGAGCAGGAACATAAGGTTTTGGCTCAGGTAAAGCACGCAAGTTTGCAGAATATGACAGTTTAGTATATTTTTCTGCAAACGGAATATCAGCTAATACTCCAATAAAACCAGTAAAAAGTAGATTCCACCAAATAGCACCTCTCATTTTTGTGGAGGTAGAAATGGTTGTAGGATAGTAACCCTCTTTTTCAAATGTCAATGTAGATTTAGCCCTCTTACTTTTATGTTTACACGGTGTAATACCTATGTGTTTTCTACCAGCATAGACATTTGCTCCTTGTGGATAAGAATCAACATATATGGTTTGTCTTTTTCCCAATAGTGTGACACAACTACTAAGTGTAAATATAGCACACAATAAAAGCACTGAAATTTTGAAACATTTCATACCATTACAATTATTGTGCTACCCAGTCCCCTAAGATAGCGATAAAAAAATAAGGTGTGGGAACTATATTTGTCTTATCCTTAGATTAGGTCTTCGCAATACCCTTTAGCATGGATAAAACAATAGCAACCCACACCAAAGGTCATATAAAAGCCTTATAAACATAAGGTATGTATATATCAATGGTGTGGTGCTACTGCTATCATCTTCATGCTAAAATTAAAGTTGCGAAGTTTAATCTAAGAAGATAATTTCAATAACACCTTTCGTTAATTATGTCCTTTCAGCATCCTAACACCTTAGTCCGTTGAAATTGACACAAAATTACTGAAAAGTGTTTATTTTAGCAATTTTATTCTATCTAAAAGTTTGTAACTTATTGATTTTAACACATTATCCATTTATAAGGTCTGAAATTTTCAGTAGTGGAAAAATTTAATGGGTTGCATATATCATCCCAACCATCCGATTTTTTCCACTATAAACAGGTAGAAAATCCAACTCTGCCCATATAAGAGCAAAATTTTCAGATTTCCTACCTGTAATGAATTTAGAAGCTAAGACATTCGTAAGTATTCAAAAGTTCTTCCTGTCTTAGTCCAAGATACCTTTTCGTAATGGCAATACTTGAATGGTTGAAAAGTTCCATGAGCTTTATTAAAGCCAACTCTGAATTTTCACTGTTCATGTTATATACCTGTCTGCCAAAAGTCTTTCTAAGGGAGTGACAACTAAAGTTACCTATATGCAGCCTGTATTTCTTTTTCAGTTCTTTCAGTATAATGTTTATCCTTTGGACTGAAAAGACTGTACCTTTCTGACTGACTAATACAGGTGCATTGATTCCTGTTGG
>CASEHG010000261.1 GCA_949287565.1 uncultured Brachyspira sp. | reverse complement strand
TCATATCTAAAATATGCTCTTTTAATAACTTTATATTTTCTGAATTAATATTATTATTATTTTTACTATAATCAATAATACATTTTAACTCATTTAATATATCTTTATCAACTCTGCTCATTACCTTTGAAGGCTCATCATTACCATATTTTTTTAAAGATGCAATAAATAAACTTTCCTTTTTGATGTAGTGACTATTAAGATTATCATAAAGCTCATTTAATATATTAATATTATCATAACTTTTAATTTCATCTAATAATTTTTCTATACATCTGTTTTCTTCTTCAAAAATATCTATAGCCTTATAATTAGTTTCTGTATTATTATCCATAGCATCTTTTAACACAAGAGTTCTTATATAGAAAAATCTTTTAGCTTCATCTATACTCATACCATTATCTATAAGCTCATGCATAGCATTATGAACTTCCTCTGCTGACACTTTAATCAATTTATCTTCAAACTCTCTTTTTATACTTTCTATATCTCCTGTACAATGGAGTTTTACTATAAGTGATTTCAATATATCGTTTCTATTATCTTTATTTGATATACTATTTAATTCAAAACCATATTCATTTAATTTTTTTCTTAATTCATTATTATCAATATTTTTCATTTTTACAGCTTTTTCCAAAGTCATAATCTTTGATACTGTATTAAACATTATTGGATTTTTTATCTTATCAAACCCCAAATCAAATAATGCTTCTTTAAGCTTTGGATATTTAGTGCATAGTTCATATATACTATCAGAAATATTTATAAATTCTAAAGTTGTCATAGATACTTACTCCTACTTTATTATTGTTAGATTATTCTAACATATTGTATATAATATCTAAAAAATAGTCAACTTTTATAAAATAAAAATATTTTTTAATTATTGTTTTTATATATTGCTTTTATGATGTCAATCTGTTAATATTAACAGATTATTTTTAATAAAATCTAAGGAATTTTTATATGAGTAATTTAAACGAAGTAAAAAACGAGTATCTACACATGTTAAAAGACAATATCATTCCATTTTGGCTAAAAAACGGACTTGATAAAAAACATGGCGGATACTACACTGCCTTAGACAGAAAAGGCGGACTTATAGAAACCGATAAATCTGTATGGTTTCAGGGAAGATTTGCTTGGGTATTATCAACTCTTTATGCTGATTTCGAGAAAAAACAGGAATATCTTGATGCTGCAAAATCAGGAATAGACTTCTTAGAAAAATACTGTTTTGATAAAGCAGGCGACGGAAGAATGTATTTCAGAGTTACTGAAGATGGAAAGCCTATCATAAAAAGATTGAGATATTACTTTTCAGAAACATTCTGCTTAGTTGCTATGGCAGCATATTCAAGAGCCAGCGGAGATAAAAGCTATGTTAAAAAGGCTAGAGAAATACTTGATAATATAGACCGCTATCAAAAAGAAGGTCTTCTTATACCAAAATTTGATGCAGGCAACAGACCTACTATAGCTTTCGGACCTCCTATGATAATGCTTGCTACTGTTCAGGAATTAAGAAAAGCTGATCCTGAAAATAAAGATTATTACAACAAATATATTGATAATCTTCTTAAAAACATACAGCTATTCCTATACGAAGATAAAAAAGCAGTTCTTGAACAATGCAATCCTGACGGTACTTTACAAGATCACTTTGAAGGAAGATTATTAAATCCAGGTCATGCTATAGAATCATCTTGGTTTATATTAAGAGAAGCTATAGAAAGAGGACATGATGAAACATTAAAAGCCCTAGGAGTTAAAATATTCGACTGGATGTGGGAATGGGGCTGGGACAAAGAGTACGGCGGAATCATTCAATATATGGACGTACTTGGAAAGCCTAAAAGCGAATATCACCATGACATGAAATTCTGGTGGCCTCAGACTGAAGCTGCTATTGCTGCTTTATACTGCTACTATTTCACTAAAGATGACAAATATTTAGAAAAGCATGACATGGTAAAAGAATATACTAAAAAATTCATTGATACAGAATACGGCGAATGGTTCGGATATCTTCACAGAGATGGAAGAATATCTACTGACTTAAAAGGCAATATGTATAAAGGACCTTTCCATATTCCTAGAATGTACATGAAATGTGCTGAAATAATAGATGCTATCAATGCAAAATAATTTTTAAAAATATAATTAGTTAATTAAGACTAGGTTTTCTAAATGAAGCCTAGTCTTTTTATTTGCATATTCTTTTTTA
>CASEHG010000260.1 GCA_949287565.1 uncultured Brachyspira sp. | reverse complement strand
CTTGAGAATTAATGTACCTGTTACAATAGGAGTAGGAAGCGGAAGTGTTAATAATGGAGATATAGCAGTTTCTACAGATACTAGAATAGAATATTATACTGGAAACAATATATTCAGCAGAATAAGGGTGAATCTTAAATATGGTATGTATAGATTAAAAGCAAATGAAAGCAGAAGCGGAGATTTAGCTAATGGAGGTAATTTGCGAGGTATGGGAACTGTAGGTGAGAATGGTAAATACGGATTTATAAAAGATACTACAGCACATTCTATAGGTATAGATATTAGAGGTTATTTTATAGCGGCAACAGACCCTATATTAATAGAGCCTCAAATAAGAGTATTATATCAGGGTTCTGTAGCTGACTTTACTGGTACTTCATATACCGTAACAACACCTACTACTGGAACTAAAGAGGGTAAGGCTGAATTTGGATTATATAATATAGATGCTTCAAATCCTATAGGTGCTTTTTCAATAGTTGATACAGGTTTTCCAATGGCATCATATTATGACTTTACTGCTCATAATATAGCATTTACTGGTGAGGGAGCTTCAATAGAAATAGGAGGTACAGAATATTATATAACTAAGCCTCAATTTATAGGTGTATCTGTTCCTGTGGGTTTTACTGCTGAAAGTGAGTTTATTACATTGTATTTAGAGCCTGCATTATCTTTCTCTATGATTACAGGGGGAATTAATGCCTATGCGAGCAGTGCTAAGCCTATGAGAATACCTCCTATATTCTACTCTGTTGGATATTTAGTATATGGAGAATTATATATCACTCCTATTCCTAATTTGGAATGGTATTTTGAGGCTCAGATTGGAGGAGCTACTACAATTGATAATATCGGAAACAGTGCTGATAATGGGCTTGCTTTCAATGGAAGTACTGGTATCACTTGGAAATTTTAATTTGCTAAATTATTGATCTTGGGAAAATAGATTTATTGGGTGTCTTAGAATATAAGATGCCCAATATGAAAACTACTAATATGAAAGTTATTGAAAGATATGAACAAAATAATAGTTTAAAAATAAAAAGAAAAATAGATTATGAAAAAAATATGCTGCTCTATATGATTAAACTTTATTGCAGACATAATCATAAAGAGTATCATAAGAATTATAATAAAACATTTGGAAGTAAAAATATTTGCAAAGAATGTGAAGAAGTTTATAATTATGCTTGCGAAAGAACTTCAAAATGCAGATTCATTTCTACAAAAACATTTTGCAGTGCATGCTCTTCTCATTGTTATAAAAAAGATATGAGAGAGAAAATAAAAAATATAATGATTTTTTCTGGAAAGAGAATGATTTTTTATAGTCCTGTAATTGCTTTGAAACATGTTTTTGTTATGTTTGTATGCAATATGAAGAAAAATATTAAAAAGTATTGAAGGTGCTATATGAGAATATTATTTATATGTTTAGGTTTTATTTTTGTAGGTATAGGTGCTGTGGGAATAGTTGTGCCTATACTTCCAACAACACCTTTTCTTTTGCTTGCATCTTTCTTTTTTGCTAAAGGCTCTAAAAGATTTCATGATTGGTTTATGTCTACAAAAATTTATAAAAAATATTTAGAGAGTTTTGTTAAATCAAGAGCTATGACTTTAAAAGCTAAACTTACTATACTTTTGCCTGTAAGTGCCATGCTTATAGTTACATTTATTTTTGTGAATAATTTACATGCTAGAATTGCTCTTGTAATACTTTTTATTGCTAAGTATGTATATTTCTTTACTCAAATAAGAACTATAAAAGAAGGCGAAGAAACAGTACAATTAGAGCAAAGCGATAAATAATTATTATAAATTTAAAAATTATGAATGTATATAAATTTATTTGATAAAATATTATGAATTGAGAAAATAATTTTATGAGTAATAATAACATTTTTGCATTATTGATATTTCCATCTGTCTTGAATTGGGAGATATGATGAAAATATTAAGATATATTTTTATGGTAAATATTTTATTTTTTAATGTATTTACAATAGTGTATTCGGAAGAAAATAAAGAAAATAATGGAAATAGTGAAAATAAAGGTTTTCAATCTGTATTAGATAATAGATTTTTTTCTATAGGATTGTTCAGCAGTGCAGATTCTATAAAGACAACTGTTAATATAGAATTTGGTTTTAAGATAATGAAATATAATAATTTTCAAATAAAAAGTTATACTGCTGTAACAGGTTCAAAAATATATGATGACAGTCCTCAAATGTATCAGCTAGGACTTATGCAGAAATTCACTTTTGGAAATAATGATGAATATACAGGTGAGATAGGTATATCAAGATATGGATTTGCTTTTTTTAGTTTTGGATTTTTATCTTTTGATCCTGATAAAAGCGGAAAATTTTTATTTGCTTCTCCATACTATTGGGAGGTTGGTGGAGGAGCCGGTTTTAATATTAATGTGAGTAAACATGTTGGTATAGTATTAGAGTTTGGAGGAGGACTTCATCTTGTTCCTGAAGGTAAAGAACTTGGATATCCTGAAAAAATTAATAAAGCCGGATTTGGAAGAATGAGTATTGGCGGAAGATATTATTTTTAAATTGCTTCTCCTAAATTATTATAATTGCCTAGTAATGATATAATTAATTTTTTATATAATTACTAGGCAATATTTTTTATGTGCAGTAAAGTTATTACCAAGTTTTTTTAATTTCTTTTAAAATAGCTTCAGTTAATTTTATTGTGTTAACATCATCTTCTATAGATACGAATCTTTTATCTTTTCCTAATATGCAGTTAGCAAAATGCTCATCTTCTAGTTTAAGAGGATTATCTCTATGTATAAATACTCTTTCTATTATAGATTCCTGTTTATAATTAATACCTACTGAAGTTTTTATATTACTTTGACTTGCAGCCTGTCTATGTATAGTTATATCTTGAGTGGCATAGTCTAATATAAAATATGCTTCTTCTGTACTGATAGCTAAAGTTCTTATTTTTTCCTGAGTTACTCTGCTTGCACTTATTGTTGCTATAGTTGAATCTTCAAATTCTAATAATGCACTTGCAATATCTTCATTATTTGTTCTTATTCTTTTTCCGCTTGCTGAGAATTTTATTATTGGTTTTTTCACCAAGGAGGTTACTATATCCAAATCATGAATCATTATATCAAATACAACACCTACATCAGTAATACGAGGAGTAAAAGGTGCTAATCTTCTGGCTTCTATTAAATAAGGTTTCTCTATTATATGATGAAGTTCTTGCAAAGCACCATTAAATCTTTCAACGTGACCAACCTGAAGTATAACATTTTTTTGTTTAACTATTTCTTCTAATTCTAAAGCCTGTGCATAAGTTTCAGTCATTGGTTTTTCTACTAATACATGTTTTCCTTTTTCTACGGCTTTTTTAGCTATTTCGAAATGATGTATTGTTGGGCTTGCTATTATGACAGCATCAGCATTATCTATTGCTTCATCCAAACTATTAAATTTTCTTATATTATGTTTTTGGGATATTTCGTTTAAATGATTTTCATCAGCATCGTATATACCTGATAAATTTATATGATTTATTTGGCTTACAACATTTAAATGGAATTGACCCATTCTTCCTACGCCTATAATACTTATATTTACTTTATCCATTTTTGCAATCCTTTTTATAAATTAATAATTAAATGCTTAAATAAATTTTATTTTCAATAAATATTTAAAACTTTTTAAAGATTATAATAATAATTCTACAAAATTCAATAATATTTTTTTGTTTTATAAAATTTTATATACTATCAAATATTTTAGAAGTATAGTATATTTGAAATGTATATAAAAATTATTTGATTGGAGTATGTATGAAAACAGATATAGAAATAGCTCAAGAGTGCAAATTGGAAAGAATAGAAAAAATAGCAGAGAAATTGAATCTAACTGATGATGATTATGAGGTATACGGAAAATATAAGGCTAAGATAGAATTATCATTATTGAATAAATTAAAAGATAAAAAGGATGGAAAATTAGTTTTGGTAACTGCAATAACTCCTACACCAGCCGGTGAGGGAAAATCTACTGTTACAATAGGACTTACTCAGGGATTGAACAAAATTGGAGAGAATGCTGTTGCTGCTTTAAGAGAACCATCTCTTGGTCCTGTATTCGGTATAAAAGGAGGAGCATGCGGAGGAGGCTATTCTCAAATTGTACCTATGGAAGATATTAACCTTCATTTTAATGGAGATTTTCATGCCATAAGCAGTGCTCATAATTTAATATCTGCTTGCATAGATAATCATATTAAGCAGGGAAATGAATTGAAAATAGATGTTAATAAGATAGTATTCAAAAGAGTTCTAGATATGAATGACAGAGCTTTAAGAGATATAGTTATAGGACTTGGCGGAAGCGAGAATGGTGTTGTAAGGCAGTCATCATTTCAAATAACTGTATCATCTGAAATTATGGCTATACTTTGTTTATCAAATTCATTAATGGATTTAAAAGAGAAAATAGGAAATGTTATATTTGCTTATGATATTAATGATAATCCTTTAAGAGTGAGGGATTTAAAAATAGAAGGTGCAGCATGTACACTCCTTAAAGATGCCATAAAACCTAATTTAGTTCAAACACTTGAGAATACTCCTGTTATAGTTCATGGAGGTCCTTTCGCTAATATTGCTCATGGATGTAATTCAATACTTGCTACAAAGATGTCTTTGAAATTATCAGACTATACTATTACAGAGGCAGGTTTCGCTGCTGATTTAGGAGCTGAAAAGTTTCTTGACATTAAATGCCGTCTTGCCGGTTTAAAGCCTAATTGTATTGTATTAGTTGCTACTATAAGAGCATTGAAACATCATGGAGGAGCTTCTGATATTAATAAAGAAGATTTAGAAGCTTTAACTAAAGGTTTTGAGAATTTAGATAAACATATTGAGAATATGCAGAAATACAATGTTCCTGTTGTAGTTGCCATTAATAAATTTGTTTCTGATACTGATAAAGAAGTAGAGTGCATAACAAAACATTGCGAGAGTAAAGGAGTAGATATTTCATTATGCGAAGTTTGGGCTAAAGGCGGAGAAGGGGCTATAGATTTATCTCATAAAGTTTTGAAAGCATCTTCTGAAGAATCAAATTATAAACCTTTATATGAATTGGAAAAAAGTATAAAAGAAAAAATAGAAACTATATGTAAAGAAATATATTCAGCAGGGGAAATTAAATTTTCTAATAAAGCATTAAAAATGATGAAGAAAATAGAAAATATGGGATTCGGCAATCTTCCTATATGTATATCAAAAACTCAAAAATCAATATCAGATAATCCTGCTTTATTAAATGCTCCTAAAGGCTATACATTAAATATTGATGAAATAAAACTTGCATCAGGAGCCGGATTCATTATTGCTATGGCTGGCGGTATTATAGATATGCCGGGACTTCCTAAAATACCTGTTGCCTGCAATATTGATATAGATGAAAATGGAAAGATAAAAGGTTTATTTTAAAATATTTAGAATATAAAAAAATAGCTATAAATGATTTTATAGCTCTTTTTTATTTTTATATTAATTAATTTTTTATTCTGTTGTTGCATCTGGTGCTGCTGCATTATCAGTAGTATCATTAGCTGTTGCATCACCTGAGGCTGTATCGTCAGTTACTGTAGTATCATCAGTAGTAGTTGTACCATCTGTAACTGTATCGCCTGTTGTATCTTCAGTAGTTGTATCATCTGTAATTGCGGTATCATCAGTTGCAGTAGTATCATCTGTTACTGTAGTGTCTTCTGTAGCAGTTGTGTCATCTGTTACTGTAGTATCATCAGTTACAGTTGTATCTTCTACAGGTTCTGGTTCAGGAGGAGGCGGAGGTAATTTAAGATTATCAATATCCTCAACTCTTATATTTAAATCCATTCTTCTAATTACTGTTTTTGCAATCTCTGCTTCTACAGGCTCTCCTAAAGAATCAAGTAAAGTTATTTCAGGATCTTCATTTCTGTACTGTTTCATTTCCAGTACATATCCTTCAGCATCTCTTGCAATAGTAGTCTTATTTCTTCCGTCATTTTCTATATCTATAGTAACTCCGTCAGCTCTCACTTCATTGACAGTTGATCTTCCGTCAGTGTAGTTTTTTGTAGTTGAAGTGCTTCCGTCTGCTTCTGTTGTTGTAGTTTCTGTATTTCCTTGTATATCTTTCACTACTACTATGCTTGAGCCATTAGGTTTAATAGTTGTAGTTATACTGCTGGAATCTGCTGCCACTACTTCTGTTACAGTACTTGAATCTCTATTAAGAGTAGTAGTTTCTCTTGATCCGTCCTGTCTTATTACTCTTTTTATAGTAGTACCATCAGGCATTTTTATTTCACTTATAGTATCTTCGGCTACTGTATCAGTTATCACTGTGCCGTCTACCTTTTTAGTTACTACTGTAAATGAACCGTCTTCATTATATGTTTTTGTTATAATACTTCCATCATCAGATTTAACATTATATGAGAATGTACCAGCTCCTGCTCCTGTTGAATTTCTTTCTTCAACTCTACCGTCTGGATAAACGACTTTTAAATTGCTTATTCCGTTTGTATCCACTGTTGTAGTTCCTATACTTCCGTCTATATAATTTGCAACTACTACATAGCTTCCGTCAGGATTTTCTGTTTTTACTATAACAGCTCCGTCAACTCTCTTTGTTTCAGTTGTTATGTTTCCAGAATTATCCTCAGTTCGTTTTACCTCTGTACCGTCCAAACTTCTTGTGTAGAAGAATGCTCCGTTATTATCTTTGTAATTTGTTGTAATAGAGCCATCAGATCTTTCCACTACAAATGCTTTATTACTGTCTAAAGTTTTTCTATTTATGAATGAACCGTCAGGATATAAAGTATATTCAAATGTATCTCCGGCAGAATTTTTTGTATTTATAGATTTTGAATTATCCGCCATATATGTTTCTAATCTTTTATCTCCGTTTTCAAATACAGTTTCTATTTCTCTTTTTCCATAAGGATATATAGTATCTGAAATTTCATAATTATTAGAGTACATCTTTGTTTTTTCTATTTTTCCATTTTCATAAACTATTCTTACACCATTAGGATATATAGTTTCTCTTTCATAATCAAAATTAGGGAATATATTTTCTGTAGTTATACTTCCGTCATTATTTGTATTTACCCTATGATTATTAGTGAAAGGCATAAATTTTATTGATGTATCATTGCTTCTTATAAGAGATATAACTCTTTCTAAAGATTCTTTCTGATAATAGTCGCCGCCTACATTAGTTAAAAATATTTCATAAGATATAGCGGCATTAGTTATTTCTCCAAGTGCTAAGAAAGTATGTCCCATATTAAGATAAGCACTATAGTATAAAGCCCAAGTATTGTATGCATCTACTGAAGCTATATTAGTTTTTATTTCTACCATATTTCCATTAGTATCCATAACATTAGTCATTATAACTATATTTGTTACTATGAATGGATTTTCTTCAGTTATAACATAAGTAGAGCCTGTAACTGTTGAATTAGTAGACATTGTAACAGTATTTGAATCGCCTACAGCAGTTTCATTAGTTACATTGTCCGGAGGAAGTGAAGTTTCTGAAACAGAAGGATCTACCACTTCTAAATTAAAATTAGCATTTGCTTCAAATATTACTGTTGTATTTGTAAATTCATAATTATTTGTATATGTATTTGTTATAACTACATTTGTGAATAATGGAAGTTTTGTAAATGTATTATCCAATGTATTTTTTATATTTTCATTTGCAATATTTTGATTATTTATAGCATCAGATATTGCATTAGTATCGGATGATAAATTTGTTGATACTGTATTTGTAGTTATAGGTGCAGTAGATATATTTGTTGATATAAATGTATTTGTTAATGAATCATTTGAGCCTATTGCTATATTAGTTGCAGATTCATTAGAAGAAGTATTATTAACATCAAAAATAAATATTGTGTTTGTTACAACATTTTGTGAAACTGTATAATTAGTTAATACTTCATGATTTAATTTAGTTGTATATGGGGAATGAAGACGTTCTATTGATCTATTATACCAAAGCAAAGCATCTTCATAATTTTTTAATTGATAGTATGAGTTTGCTATATTATTACAATATGAATATGAATCATTTATATCAAATGCCAATTTATAATAATTTATAGCATTTTCATATTGTTTATCTTGGAAATAACATGCTCCTATATAATAATAAAGCATATCATTTGTAGATAATGGTCTTCTTTTCAAATATAAAAGAAATGCTTCTCTTGCAAAATTATATTTTTTTTGAAAGAAAAGTTTTTCTGCATTATAAAATTCTCTGTCAATATTTCTTTCATCATTAGGAGCAGCATTCTGTGCTAATAACATTGATGATAATGATATAAAAATAGATATTATAATTATTGAAAGAATTTTTTTCATAATAATATGATCCTCTTCATTTTTTAAGGATAATATTTAAAACTATCAATTTTTTATATAGTCAAAATAATGATTAAATAGTGAATATAGTATATACTCACTGTATCCTCTTACTTTTTTATCTTTATCTAAAACATCATTTAAAAATTCAAAAGTTTTTTCATCAGGATTTTCTACATAGTAAATCCTTTCTTTAGATATAGAATTACTTTCATTCTTTATCATTTTTATAATTGAAAGTTCTTTTAATCTATCCTTTTTGTCTTCTCTGCTTGCCTGGTATGAAAACAAACGTTTTACTAAGTTTTCAAATACTATTTTATTGTACATAACGGCTCTTCTTACATCTGTATCAACAGTTCCGTCATAATTGTTAATTTCGCTGTCAAATATTGCTATAGATATTGCAGATTTAATATCAGCAAATACTGCTTTTTCTTCTTTTAATTTAAATTTCTTACTAGACATAATATTAGAAAATATTCACCTTTGTTTAAAATATAAGTCATATTGAATATCGACAAAGTTAAAAATTTAATTAGATTAAAAAATTGATTTGGATTTTAGTTATATATTTCTATAGTATTAAAATATAGTAAAATAAAAAAACCCTTCCATAAAATAATTATGAAAGGGGAAATTCTATATTAAATAAAATTATTTGTTTTTAATAGGATCATTAGGGTTAGAAGCAGTTTCTTTAGATAATCCGCGAGCCCATTGACCAGTGATGAATAATTCTATAACTGCTAATATTATCATAATAGCAGCTATTGCAGCTAATACATAACCGTCAAAAGTAGCTTTCATAACATTAGTATATACTACTAAGCATAAAGCGGAAAGAGTAACAGCAAACATGAATACTAAAGGAATAATAGTTTCCCAAGAGTTTCTTTTTTGAGTATTTTTTATCCAAGCAGCAACAGCAAGTAATGCTAAACCTGCTAATAATTGGTTAGCACTTCCAAATATAGGCCATATTCTTTCATAGCCGTAAAGAGTAAATCCTAAAGATATGGCAACAGTAATACCTGTAGCAAGATAAGGATTTGTAAATACGGTTTTTACTGTTCTTCCATCTTCAGTATAGTATTCACCCAATTCTTGAACCAAGTATCTTCCTATACGAGTGGCACTGTCTAAAGAAGTTAAAGTAAAAGAAGCGAATGCTAAAGTAACGAAAGTTTTACCCATACTTAGAGGAACTCCGAAAGAAGTCATGAAAGTAGCAACACCAGTAGCGAATCTAGCAGCTGGAGTTCCTTCAGTATTTCCTGCAATTGCAGCAACGCTCATTAAAGCAACTATTGCAACTATACCTTCTATAAGCATAGCTCCGTAACCTACAAGTTTAGCATCTTTTTCACTATTAAGCTGTTTAGCACTAGTTCCAGAACTTACTAAAGAGTGAAAACCTGATATAGCTCCGCAGGCAACGGTAATAAATAGTATAGGAAACAAATAATTGCCAGCACTAGGCAAAAAGCCATTGAAAGCGGACATTTGTACAGAAGGTCTCATAATTATCAAACCAACTACTCCTCCTGCTACCATAGCATATAATAAGAAAGAAGACAAATAGTCTCTAGGCTGCAGAAGTATCCACACAGGCAGAAGAGAAGCACATATTATATATATTACCAATATTATTTGCCAATGAACTTTAGTTAAAGCTAAGAACGGAAATTTATCAGCTAAAAAAACTACAGCCGCTAATAGCACAACTCCTATTACAGTTGAAACAGTTACGTTTACGCCTCTTCTATAAACCAAAAAACCGAATAACAATGCCAAAACTATAAAAAGCATACTCGCAGTGCCTGCAGCAGCTTTCTGTTTTTCCGCTAAATCTATAGCGTCAATATTTCCAACTGTCTGAACGTTTACTGCGAAAGTACCTGCTGTAATATCCAAAAATGCAGCAACAACTAAACAAATGGTAATGAAAGCATAAAGAGTGAACATTATCTTACCTTTTTGGTTAACATTACTTCTTATAATTTCTCCAATAGATTTACCTTCATGTCTTAAAGAAGCAAGTAATGAACCGTAATCATGCACACCTCCGAAGAATACGCATCCGAATATAATCCATAAATACACAGGCAGCCAGCCGAACATAGTAGCAATAATCGGACCAGTGATAGGACCGGCACCAGCTATTGAAGAAAAATGGTGTCCTAATAATACTTTAGCATCTGTAGGAACATAGTCTCTGCCATCAGGTCTAGTATGAGCAGGTGTTTTTTTGCCAGGGTCTATACCCCATTTCTTTGCCAAATATGATCCATAAGTAATGTAGGCTACAAAAAATATGATCATACCTAACAATAGAAGAATGAAAGCATTCATTTTTTATCTCCTTTTTTTGTTTTTTTATAACTTCTTAAAAATCTGAAAGAAGAAGTTTTAATTCCTTATTGCGCATCTTAGGTAGATATACATTTTTATCTGTCATAGACACTATAGCATACTGTGTTTCTGACCAGCCATGGAATAATAGTTTGTAATTAACTTTATAAAAGAATTTTTTAGTTATTTTTTCCCATTCTTTATCTAAAGGGCTTTCTGTTACTAATATTCCTGTTATTAAACTTCTTTTATGAAATTTATTAGGGTTAGATAATATAGGTGTAAGCCTAATAAGCATATCTTGAAAGTTTTCTATATCTTCTTTTTTTAATTCTTTAATAAATTTTAAAAGCATATGTTCAAATACAGAATAACCTTCATAAACTGTAGATTTAGTTATAAATGATTTAAAGAAATCGTTTCTATGAAAAGCATAAAGATCGAAATATTCATCTTCCTTTGTAATTTCATATTCTAAATCAAAATGTCTCATTAATTTTTCTGAAATATTGAATATGTATTTTTTTACATTTTCGTTATCAATGTGAAGTTTAGCCATCTTTCCTCTCCATGCTATATATTATATAAAGTTTTTTTTCATTGTCAAGTTATTATACATGCTAAATAGTAATTATTATTATTTAAAATTATGTTTATAATTTATTAACTTAATTTTCTAAAAATACATATTGATTATATATTTATTATCGTTTATTTGTTTCTATAGTTTTAGTTGTATTTTATCGTTATCAAATATATTTAATTCATAGACAAATAATTTTTATATAATATTACTGAATATAGTTTTTATTAATTAGCAATGGAGAATACAAGATAAAATATTTTTCATTTTGTTCATAGCCAATGCTCTATGACTCATAGAATTTTTTTCTTCCAAGCTCATTTCAGCATATGTAATATTATATTCGTCAGGCTGAAATATAGGATCATAACCGAAACCTTCAAAACCTCTCGGATTTTCTATTATTTTACCATTAACTCTGCCTTCAACTGCTATATAATAATTATCATCTAATACGCATACTGCAGAAGTAATAAAATATGCGGTTCTATCATCTTTATCTTTCAACTCATCTAAAAGCATCTGCATTTTTTCTTTGTATCCTAATTTCTCTCCTCCGTATCTAGCCGAATATATTCCAGGTTTTCCTCCAAGAGCATTAACACATAGTCCTGAATCATCTGCTAAAGAAGGTAATTTAGTATGATTATACACTGTTTTTGCTTTTATAAGAGAGTTTTCTATAAATGTATTTCCATCTTCTATTATTTCACCTATATCTGAAGGCATTGATAATATATCTTTTATTACAGTTCCTTTAAATAGAGATTCTATTTCTTTTAATTTATGTTGATTTGCTGTTGCTATTACTAGTTTTTCAAGCATATTAATTTCCTTTTATATTAAAAAATAGATAAAAATCTTTACTGTTGGGTATATAATATTCCATTACATTTCCTATTATTATATATCCGTTTTTTGGAGCATAATTTTCAACTACATTTGTAAATATTTTGCTGTAATTTTCTATATTGCATTTTACTTTTATGAATTTACCGCCTTTAATATTCCATTTTTTCCAGCCTTCAGGCGGAATGGAATCTTCTTTCACTTCTACACCTGCCATATATTTACCTCTTTCTCCCCAAGGGGCAAATGTTTCATCTACATCATTCATTATTCCCCATATACCAGATAAATTATTGTTTTCATCAACTTTTACTAAATTAATTATTTCTTTAATATTTTTATTAAATTCCTGCCACAAAGGTAATACCCATTTTGAATGTTTTTCGCTTTCTCCTTCTGCTACTTTTCCTATAACTTCAAAATCCCCTTTTTCTACTATTTCTATATCCATAAAGTTATTTCTCCTAATTAAATTGAAAATATAATAACATATTTTACAATACTAGTAAATATTATAAAAAAATGAGGATGTTTAAGAGCCACAGATATTGCACACTTTTAGTTTAAAAAAAGTAGGTATCCCTTATAATTTAAATTG
>CASEHG010000259.1 GCA_949287565.1 uncultured Brachyspira sp. | reverse complement strand
TTTAATTTTGAATGAATTGAAAGGATATTTTATAATGAGAAAAACAAAAATAATAGCAACTTTAGGCCCAAGATGGTCTAGTGAAGATATGGTAAGAAAGATTATAGAAAATGGGGCTGATGTATGCAGGTTAAATTTTTCTTTTGGAACTTATGATGAGCATTTAGAAATAATCAATATAATAAGAAAAGTTTCAAATGAGCTTAAAAAGCCAGTTGCAATATTAGCGGATTTACAAGGTCCTAAAATAAGAATAGGTAAATTAAAAGAGTCTATTACTGTAAAAGAAGGTGATATAGTAAAACTCAGCGGATATAAAGAAACTAATGATGATAGTATTATACCAACAACACATTCTAATATTGCTCATGATGTTAAATCTGGTTCTATGCTTTTGATAGCTGATGGTACTATACAGCTTATAGTTGAATCTAGTGATGAGGCTTCTAAACTTGTTGTATGTAAGGTTATAACAGGAGGTACTATATTAAGCAGTAAAGGAATTAATCTTCCTGGAGCACATGTTACAACAGAGGTTCTAACAGAGAAAGATGTAAACGATGCTTTATTTGCTGCTAAGAATGGTGTTAATTATTTAGGAATGAGCTTTGTAAGAAAGGCTGAAGATGTTATCAGACTTAGAAAGATATTAGATGATAATAATCTTCAAGATGTAGGCATTGTTTCAAAGATAGAAAATACAGAATCTCTTGAGAATTTAGAAGAAATTATAAAGCATTCTGATGGTGTAATGGTAGCTAGAGGAGATTTAGGTGTTGAGATACCATTTGGAGAAGTACCTGTTTGGCAGAAAAAGATACTTAGAATGGCAAATGATATAGGAAAGATTACTATTATAGCAACTCAAATGCTGGAGAGTATGACTAAGAGTCCTGTGCCTTCAAGAGCTGAGGCAAGCGATGTTGCTAATGCTGTTTTAGATGGTACTGATGTTGTTATGATGTCTGCTGAAACTGCTTCAGGAGATTATCCTATAGAGTCAGTTAAAGCTATGGTTTCAATAGTAGAGGCAGCTGAAAAATCTGTTATAAGATCTTCACATGAAAATATGTCTTATTTAGACAGAGGTGTTAATGATGCCCTTACTGACAGTGCTTCTTATTTATCATATTGTTTGGATAATAAAGTAATAATTGCTCTTTCAAGATCAGGATATACTGTTAAAAACTTATCAAAGAAAAGACCTAAGACTCCTATAGTTTTTATGTCTGCTGATACTGATTTATGCAACAGATTAGCTATATGTCATAATGTGTGTACTATACTCATGCCTGAAGATTTGAATTTCAGTGCTGGTATAAGTCATGGCGGTCAAATTGACATACTTGAAGATACATTAATAAAGCATAATTTAGCTAATCATGGTGATAAAGCTATACTTGTCAGCGGAAGTAAATGGCAGGGTAGATGGCATGAAAACAGCGTACGTGTAGTTGTTGTGCACTAATTTATATATATAATATGGCTTTGAGGATTGCTATTTAATTATAGTAATCCTTTTATTTTTTATAAAATAAAATCTATTTGTAATCCCGCCCTATAAGTTTTTTAATAATATATAATATTTTTACTTTATATTTCTTTTTAATTTAGCTTTGTTTTTATAGATGCCCACCCAAGTTTTATAAAGAATTATTGCTATTATTTCCGCACGGTGAATAAAATTTATAATATAGTATAATATGAAATTGCAATTTAAATTATAAATATAGATTTGCTTACCGTGCGGTTGAATAAACAAAAAATATAATAAAAATTTGGGTGGGTATGCTTTTAAGAATTAAGTAAAAAAATTAATAAAAACTTTTATATGTAATTGAAATTAAAAAGTTTAGAGGGTGGGATTTCAAAATTAGCTTTAAAAATCTATTCACATTCCACGCTATTTATTCTTTATAGATTTTTATTGAAATTCCAATTTAAAATAATTTTATAGATTAATTATAAAACAAGCATAATTTCATTAATTTCCAATGCCAAGCTTTTTTACAGCCTCTGAAATATGATCTATGCCTATGATTTTTATATCGCCTAGATTTTTAATTTCTTTTACGGCCCTTTTAGATATGTACACTTCTTTAAGAGAGAATTTCTGCATCTCTTTTATTCTTCTTTCTATGAATCTAACCGGCCTTACTTCTCCTGAAAGCCCTAATTCTCCAATATAAGCTGTAGTTCTCTGAATTGATATTCCTGACATACTTGATGCTATTGCCATCGCTATTGCTAAATCGCTTGCAGTCTCTTTAACATTAAGCCCATTAGCTACGTTTATGTATACATCTTGATTTGAAAGATTTAAATGTGCTCTTTTTTCTAGTATAGCTATTATAATAAGAAGTCTGTATTGATCATAACCTATAGTAAGCCTTCTAGGATATCCGAATGCACTGCTACCAACTAATGCCTCTTGTTCTACGCAAAATACCCTGCTTCCCTCTATTACAGGAGTTATAACATTTCCTGCGAATACTGACTCATTAACATCTCTTGTAAATACTCTAGAAGGATCTTTTACTTCCATTAATCCTCTTTCCGCCATCTCAAATATACCAACTTCATCAACAGCCCCATAACGATTTTTAACTGCTCTTAATATTCTGTATATACCTTTATCATCGCCTTCAAAATATAATACGCAGTCTACAATATGCTCTAATATTTTTGGACCTGCTATAGTGCCTTCTTTTGTAATATGACCTACTAAAAATATTGTTATGTTTTTTAATTTTGCAGTTTGCATCAAAGCCCAAGCACAGTTCTTTATTTGTGCCGGTGAACCTGCTATACTGTTTGTAGATGGACTGTATATTGTTTGTATTGAGTCTATTATAGCAAGCGATGGAGTATCATCTAATAAAGTATTTATTATATTATCGCAATTTGATTCTGAAGATATTAAAAAGTCGGAGTCTTCTAATGTGAGTCTGTCTGCTCTTAATTTTATTTGTTCAAGAGATTCTTCACCTGTGAAATAATAAACTTTTTCATTTTTGGCAATATTAGATGCTGTTTGTAAGAGTAGGGTAGACTTACCGATTCCGGGTTCTCCGCCTATTAATATAACGCTTCCCTGTACTATTCCGCCGCCTAATACTCTATTAAGTTCATCTATATTAGTTGATATTCTGGTTCTATCATTAGTTTTTATTTTTTTTAGCGGAGTTAATGAAGCTTTATCACTAGATGATGTTGAAGTTCTTTCTCTTATGGATTTATTAGTATCCTGAGAAGGTTCTGTGAAAGGTTTCAAACTATTCCAAGAACCGCATGAAGGACATTTGCCCATCCAATTAATAGTGCTTTCTCCGCAATTATCACATACAAATATAGTATTATTTTTCTTTGCCATATATTTTATTACTATATACTAATATTAATTTTTTATTAGTAACTTAAAATTATTCTGCCTTGTTGTTAAACTTCTCAAATATATTCTGTCTTCTTTTCTTGTCGGAACTCCATAACATAAGTCCGAATACTATAACAGCAATAGGAAGCATAACTATATTTATTACTCTTACAAAAAGCTTAACAGTTTCAGGTACTTGATAAGGTGGATTAAATACAGAGCCTTTCCTTCTTATGCTCATTAATCCGCTGTCGCCTGCCATATAATCAACTAAATTCATTAAGAAAATTTTATTTGCAGTATAAGCACTGTTTTTAGCCATTTCATAAGAACCTACAACTATAACTCTTCCGCTTGTAGTAGAATTGATTCTATTTATACCGCTATTAATATTGTTTTGGGCATTTGTTGATGAAGGTATATCTTTTCCAGCAAATGCACTATTCATTTTTCCTTCAAATGAAGCAGCCAAAAGCCTTTTTGATAATCTGCTTGCATCATTAGGCATTCCTGTCATAGAAGAAGTAAAATTTTCTGTTTCTACCCAGCTTTTATCACTAGTATAAATTAAAGGAGTTACTTTTATATCAGTATTATTTGTATTAGTTATAATTTCTGATGATATAGGTGTGAGAAGTAAATTAATACTTTTAGTTATATCATTTTTAACATTAATGTTTTCAGAGGCTATCAAAGGTATATAATACATTTTCTGTTCCGGCATACCCTGCTGTAATTGAGCCTTATATGCATTATCATCAAATATCATATTTTCTGCTACAGTGAATCCATAATTAGTGAGTATTTCATTAAGTCTGTTTGTAACAGGTATAAGTTTAGGGCCGTACATCTGAGCATTAGGATCATCTTGATTTATCTCTACACCATTAAGCATAAATAATACAGGCTTTCCGCTCATAATAAACTGATCCAATTTATATAATTCATAGTCGCTGAATGCTGTTTTACTTCCTGCTATAATCAATGCATCTATACTTGAAGGTATATCATTTAATGAAATATCAACAGTTTCAAAATTATAATTGCCTTGTATTTCTGTTACATATTCGCTAACACTGTCATAAGCATCATTAGGATTTCCTCCAAATTGAGGCGGTATAGTTA
>CASEHG010000258.1 GCA_949287565.1 uncultured Brachyspira sp. | reverse complement strand
GATATATGCAGTAATTTTATAGTTTGAGTTTTAACAAAGATATGATAGCTTTTCATTATAAAATAAATAACGGAGTTGTATATGAAAAAAATATTTATTTATATCTCTATTTTTTCATTTATATTATCGGCAGGTATATTTGTTATATCATGTAATAAAGCTGCATCAGGTTCTACAGGACCTACAGGAAATCCTATATTCAAAAGCATAGTAGTACAAGATAAATACATAGTTGTAAACTTTGAAGAATCAGGTTTTACTGGAAGTAAGATTGAATTCAGAGCTAAAGGAAAAATAACTGCTGATACTGCCAATGCCGGAAAAGATATTACAGTACAAATTACATCTCCTAGTCAAAAAGTAAATGTAAATCCTGGTTCAGGTTATGATATCACTATTGTAGATTTAACTTCAGGTGCTGAAAAAATATTGTACCAAAAAAGCGATATTACAACTTATTTATTTTATGAAGAGTTTAGTGTAAATGAGCCTTTACCTGCTAATGCTCAACAAGCAGAAAATTTAGAACCTTGGAAAGGAAAATGGGTTGCAGCATGGAAAGGAAAATCTGCTTGGAATCATGCTATGAATGGAAGTTTCAGAAATCTTGAACTCAAAAAAGAAGGAAATATAGAATACCTTCATATGAGAGGTACAAAAACAGGTGATGATGACAGTACATCTAAAGGAAGCGGTATACAAACAACACATTTATATGGTACTCATGAAGCTCCTGAAGACAGTAAAAGAAGAGAACCTTTCTTCTTCACTTATGGTAAAGTAGAGTTCAGAGCTAGAATAGAAAGTCAGGTTGGAAAACAAAAAAAGGCCCTTTCCCTGCCCTATGGTTAATGCCGGCTAGAGGCGATGATCAGCAAAGGCCATTATGGAGAGAATGGGCTGCAGGCGGAGAAATAGATGTCATGGAATATGTTTGGGGAGATCCTAATAATGTAGATCAAACTATACATGTAGGACATGATCCAGATGAATATAAAGGTGGAAAAGGAGGAAAAGCTGCAGTTGCTAATATTAATGATTGGCATACATATACTTTGGAATGGACTAAAGAAGGACTATATTGGTATGTTGATGGACAAAAAGGAAGAGAACCTTATTTAAAAGCTGGTAAAAGTGTTGTAGATTATCCATTCCTTGATAAATCAGCTTTTTATATGATAATAAATGTAGGAGTAGGAAGATCTCATTCTAATAACGGAGGAGAAGATGTATATGCAGGCGGTGCTCAAGCAGGGTTAGATACTTGGATGGATGTGGATTGGGTTAAAGTTATGCCTAATAAAGATACTATACTTGATAATTCTCGAGGTGCTAATGGATGCGAATATTATAGAGATGTTCAATGGTAATATAGAAATTTAGAAGAAAAAATTATATAAATTAGATTTAATTAAGGGAGCTTATAAAAAGCTCCCTTTTTTATTTTAACTTCTTATATTTCCTAAACTAGGATCTTCTATATTATCTTCAGGAAGTAAGTATATATTATTATTGTTATTATTTTGATTATTGTTTTGTATATTGTTGTTTTGAGTATTATTGTTTTGATTACTATCATAGCTGTTACTATTTTCATCTAAAGGAGTATAATAAAAATCTCCCTCATCTTCCATCATAGAATCATTAGTTGCTTCATTTTTAGGAGTACCTGTTCTAATATGATCTATAGGACATTGAGTAGATAAATCAACATTTCCTCCTACTGTAAGCGGTGCTACATTTACACAAGTATGATTTCTAGGAAGTCCTGAATCCTGACAAATCTCAACTATTAATACATCATTAGGAACCGGCCAATTAAATTCTCTTTTAGATGATGGAGTTATAGCATCAAGATATTGAAATGTAGCTAAAGCAGTGGTAGCTCCTCCTGTAACATTATTTGGAAGTAAATCATTTCTATCGCTTCCTATCCAAGTAATTGTCACTATTTCATCATTATATGCAGCAAACCAGTTATCTCTATGTTCGCTTGTAGTACCTGTTTTTGCTGAATATGAAGGATATTTAAATCCATAAGTATTAGCACTTCTATATGCTGTTCCGCCTGGTGCTATTACTTTCTGTAAAGTAGTATTTAAAAAATAATAAGATGACGGAGATGTTGCACTTATTTTATGAGGTGTTCTATCAACTAAAGCTGTAACGCTAAGTTCATTACCGTCCATATCAATTATTTTATCTACTATATAAGGTTCATATTTAACACCGCCATTAGCCAATGCACTATAAGCAGAAGCCAAATCAAGCGGACTCATCTCCATAGTTCCTAAACCTATAGATAAAGCATTCGGTATATAAGCATTTTCTCCAAAAAATTCCCTTGAATGTTCTATAAAATAAGAAAGTCCTATATCATTTAATAATTTCACAGCTATTGTATTAATAGATTTTGATAATGCTGTTTCTAAAGTTATTTCGCCTCTATACCTTCTGTCAAAATTTCTAGGTGAATATGCAGGCTTTCCTGTACCCTGAGGATAACTGTAATTTGTATCTAGCATAGTAGAAAAAGGCTGTGCTCCGCCTTCAAATGCATACAAATATATAAAAGGTTTAATTACACTACCTATTTGTCTTTTTGCCTGTGCTGCTCTGTTAAATTGATTTTGCAATGTGTATCCATCTCCCCCTATCATCACAAGCACTCCGCCTGTTTTTGGGTCTATTGATACCATTGCCCCCTGATAACTTCTGTTTGAAGAACTAGATTGTAATTTTCTTATATTTTCTTTCATAACAGAATCAGCTACTCTGTAATATCTTTCATTTACTGTTGTATATATTTTAAGCCCAGATAATGCAAGCTCATCTTTATTAAAATAATTTAATAATTCTTGTCTTACATATTCATTAACATAAGGTGCTCTATTGACTGTCATTTTCCATTGGGCACCTTTAACTTGCTTATTGATATTAGTATACTCTTTATCAAATAAAGCAAGCTCAGCTTCCATAGTTTCTTTATCTATGATCTTATTTTTTACAAGTCTTGATAATATCTGCTCTACTTTTTTTCTGCTGTTATCCGGATTATTAACTATAGAATAATATGTAGGGTTAGGAAGCATACCAACTAATATAGCATATTCCAATAGTCTGCATTGTCTTAAAGGCTTATTGAAATAATGATTGGCTGCAGCTTCAAATCCGTAGTTTCCATCACCGAGATAAACTGTATTGAAATACATAGCCAAAATTTCTTTCTTAGTATATTTCTGCTCTATCTCTCTTGCTGCAAACATTTCAAAAAGTTTTCTTTCTATAGTTCTTTCGCTTTTAGTGAATAATAATTTGGCCAACTGCTGAGTAAGTGTAGAACCTCCGCCTATTATTTTTCTTGTTAAAATAGTTCTAATACCTAGATAAGCTGTTCTGAAATAGTTAATACCTTTATGCGAATAGAATTTCTGATCCTCCATTAAAAGCAATGTCTGTTCCAAAAGAGGGTTAATATCATCAACATTAACAACCTCATAGGCTGGAGGCATATACTCACCTATTAATATATTATTTCTATCGTATATCTTTGTAGGAGGAGAATCTCCGAAAGGATTTAAAGGATTGAAATATCTTATCCTTTTTTCATTACCTCTTATAACTATTATATCATAGTATTCCTCAAGCATAGCCATACTTTGATCTCTTCTGGCAACCCAATCTTTATATACGCCGCCGACAAAGTAAATACCTACTATTCCTACTGCAACGGATATGAATAAACATACTATAAAAATAGTTAATATAAATTTCTTTAATTTTGATTTTTTCTTCTTTACTACATTATTATTGCTATTATCTTGATTTTTTTTCTTCTTATTAAACTTAAACATTTATCACCATATTAACATAATTATATTATACTATATGATACTATAATATATATAACATTGCAAGCGGAATTTATTTAGAATTTTTCATTATTAATAATAAAAATTATAATTGACTTATACATTTTTATATATTAAACTAAATAAAAATATTTTATAAGCGAATATATTTTATGAATAATTTTCAAGCTAAATCATTATTAACTGTAGCAATTTTATCAATAGTAACATGCGGTATATATCTTATTTATTGGATTTATGCTACAACAAATGATGTTAATAATTATATGGAACAAGAATATATTAATCCAACATTGGCTCTTGTTTTATCAATAATAACATGCGGATTATTCACTGTATATTGGTTTTATAAATATGGAACAATAGTTTTTAATGATATGAGCAAAAAAGCAGAACTAGACAGTTATGGTGAAAGTGCCGCCGTTTTGGCTATACTTCTATTTATACCGTTTGGATATATTTATTCTATTATAGCTCTTCAATCTAAACTTAATATTATATTCACTAAATATTCAGATAATGATTCAGAGAGTAGTATACAATAAAAATATTTACTTATTTTATAACATCTGTACCGCACGCTGAATAAATTTACAAATATAATACGATTCTAAATTATCAATAAAAATCATAAATGAAGTTAAGTTAATCGTGCGTTAAATAGATTTTTAAAATTAAATAAAGCTTGGGTGGGAGCTAAAATTTCTAATAGCGTAAAAAACAAAATAAAGTAAAAATTTCATAGTAATGCCTTGAAGAATAAAGGGCGGGGTATGTAAATAAAGTTTTTAACTAGAAAAGTTAATATATTTATTCTAAAATCACAATTTTTAAACAGAATTTCCAATTTCTTTCTAATTTTCATATTAAAATATCGTATTTATAGCCAATTTTATAGTATTTGTAAATATATTTTACATTAATTCTATTGCTACTCGTTATTTATGTATAATATGTATTATTACACTCTAGTTTTACTTTTGTTTTGTAAATTTATTGTAAATTATTTGTAAATAAATATTGCTTAATTTTTACATTC
>CASEHG010000257.1 GCA_949287565.1 uncultured Brachyspira sp. | reverse complement strand
TTTCATTTTCTCTGATATAGCTTTTGCCTTCACATCTAAAGCACCTCTGAATATGAAAGGGAAACCTAATACATTATTAATCTGATTAGGATAATCGCTTCTTCCTGTAGCCATGATTAAATCATCTCTTATAGCTATAGCCTTCTCGTATTGTATTTCAGGGTTAGGATTAGCCATAGCAAATATTATAGGATTATTTGCCATAGATTTTACCATGTCTTCAGTAACGCAGTCAGCAACAGAAAGCCCAGCAAATACATTAGCTCCTTTCATAGCCTCTTCCAAATTTTTTACTTTTAAATCAGTGGCAAATTCTCTTTTCTCTTCAGTAACAGATTCTATTCTATCTTTAGTGATAACACCTTTACTGTCACACATAATTATATTTTCTCTAGGCACTCCTAATGCCACAAACATTTTAGCACATGAAATACCAGCAGAACCGGCTCCATTAAATACTATCTTTGCATTTTTTCTATCTATATTTGAAATTTCCAAAGCATTAATCAAAGCAGCAGAACATATTATAGCAGTACCATGCTGATCATCATGAAATACTGGTATATTGCATTTTTCTATCAAAGTTTTTTCTATTTTAAAGCATTCAGGGGCTTTTATATCTTCTAAGTTAATACCTCCGAAAGTAGGCTCTAATGCATGCACTATATCTATAATTTTATCAGGATCTTTTTCATTTATCTCTATATCAAATACATCAATATCGGCGAAACGTTTAAATAATATTCCTTTTCCTTCCATAACAGGTTTTGAAGCTAAGGCACCTCTATCACCTAAACCAAGTATTGCAGTTCCATTTGAAATAACAGCAACTAAATTTCCTTTTGAAGTGTATTTGTATGCTTCATTAGGATTTTCAGCTATTTCAAGTACAGGCTTTGCAACTCCCGGAGTATATGCTAAAGATAAATCATCTGCAGTTTTACAAGGTTTGGTGGCCATAACTTCTATTTTTCCAGCTTTTCCTTTAGAATGATATTCTAATGCTTTTGTTTTCAATTCATCTGACATAAATATTTCCTTATATATTTTATATAATTTCTAATAATATATAAACAATATAATTTTGTCAATTTTTTATTTTTAGAATTATTCTGAAATCCCGCCCTTTATATTTATTGCTTTAATTAGAAATGATTGATTAGTAATTTTTTATGATTTACTTATAAAAAAGCATGCCCGCCCTAAATTTTTTAAATTTGAAAACGTATGTACCGCACGATGAATGAAATTTAATATATGAATATTTTAGCTATTTAAATTTTATTAAATTAGAGGTTTGATTCACCGTGCGTTATTAGAATTGATATAATTAATTTTATAAACTTATATCATCAATTTTTCTTAATTCATCATCGGTAATAGGCATTTTATTTATTATTTTTAGATTTTCTAATATTTGGCTTGGTTTTGAAGCACCTATTAAAACGCTTGTAATTTCTTCGTCTTTTAGTACCCACCTTAAAGCCATTTGAGCTAAACTCTCTCCTCTTTCCTTTGCTAAGTCATTAAGATTTTTAATTTTCTCTAATCTGTTTCTAGTTATAACATCTTGCTTTAAATATCTTCCGTCAGCTGCTATTCTGCTGTCGCTTGGAATTCCATTTAAATATTTATCTGTCAATAAACCTTGAGCTAATGGGCTGAATGCTATTATTCCTTTTCCTAATTTTTTTGCCTTCAATTTTAATCCATTGTTTTCTATAGTCCTGTCAAATATAGAATATCTGTTTTGATTTATTATAAATGGTACATTAGCCATATAAAGTAATTTAGAAGCCTTTTCCATTGTGTGACCATCATAATTTGAAAGCCCTACATATAAGGCTTTCCCACTTTTAACTATCCTAGTTAATGCTTCCATAGTTTCTTCTAAAGGAGTTTCAGGATCCATTCTATGATGATAGAATATATCAACGTATTCAAGATTAAGTCTTTTTAAACTTTGATTGATGCTTGCTATTAAATATTTCTTGCTTCCAAAATCTCCATAAGGTCCTGGCCACATGTCATAACCAGCTTTAGTGCTGATTATAAGTTCATCTCTATATTTATTAAGTCCGTCATTTAATATTTTACCCATACTAATTTCAGCAGAACCGTAAGGAGGTCCATAATTATTTGCCAAATCAAAGTGAGTTATGCCATTATCAAAAGCAGTTTTTATCATTTCTTTCATATTGTTATAATCGCAGTTTTCACCAAAATTATGCCAAAGTCCTAAAGAAACTATAGGGAGCTTTAATCCGCTTTTACCGCATCTATTATATGTCATATTGTCATATCTATTTTCAGAAATTTGCATTTTATGTCCTTTTAAAGTTAATTATATATTTTTAAGTATAGATTTATTATTATATTATTCAAGTATTAAATGTAAAAAAATATTCAATATTACTAAAATAGTTTCCGATAGTTTTAACAGTATTAAATTATTAAATAAAATACTTGCGGAGGCATCATGTTTAAGAAAATTTTTATTGCGGTTGTTTTGATGAGTATACTTGTTGGATGTGTTACTATGCAGCCTAAGGATAATAATACAGGTACAAAAGACAATACTGTTACCAAAGACGATACAGCTAATAATGAAGATAAAAAAGAAGAAACTATCACCAGAGAAGATACTCCAAAAATGAAAGTTACAGTTTATGGAGCAGATAAAGAAATTCAGGCGGTAGAAATAAATGATAAAGTTTATTATGTAATAGGCGGAAAAGATGTTGAAGATATGACAGAAGCAGAGATAAAAAAATCATCTCTAGTAGCCCCTTTAAAAGTTACAGAAGAAACTATTAATGGTACAAAAGGTATAGTTGTAACTTATTATGATGTAAAAGTATTCTTGGGTAGAAGAACAGGAACAGGAACTACTGTAGGAATATTTGAGCCTCAGAAAAATGATTGGACTACAGGTAATGATATAGATAGAAGTTTATCTATTCAAATAAAACTTTCAAGAAATATAGCTGGTCCTATAGATATAAAAAGAGGAAGTATATCTTTAGCATTTAATTAATATTTTTAATTAGAATTAAATTATTTATTGATAATAAAAAAGCTGGTTTTTTAGCCGGCTTTTTTATGTATAAAAGAATGTTCTAATATTATTTTATTTAAAAATATTTTCTATTTATTGGTATATAATTTATATAGTTCATTTGCTACTATATCGATAGTGTATGGGGTTTTATTTATTTCAAATGCATACAATTCCCATCTGTATTGATCTGTTATTTGAAACTGTATTATATATTCATTAGTATCATATCTTGCTACTATATCTATGTAACGATTATAATCATCTTCAGATATAAAATCCTGCCATTCTACAGAACTGAAAGGGGATAGAAGTTCATTTATTGTTATATTTGGATATGCAGTGAATGAGCTATTTTTTATTAGGCTTATTCCATCAAAATTTCTGCTTTTTATATTGATAACTTCATTTGTTTCTGATATGTTTAATCTATATTGCTTACTTTCCGGCTTTTTATCATTACAAGATATAATGAATAGCATTATTATTATAAATGCTGAGTAAATTCTATACATATCAAAACCTAACAATTAATTTAATTTATTATCGGTCAAATTATTTTATTTATTGAATTATCAAATTTAATTAGGAGTATTTTATAAAATTAATCAATATAAATCAATAGTTATGTAATTTTATTTTTTATAATAAAAAATAAATATGGTATTGATTTTTATCAAAAATAGAATAAGAATTATATAAAAATAAAAAGTTATAGGTATAGAACAATGAAAAAAAAATTTATTAATGATTTTAATAGTTTCGGTATTAGCAATAGGATGTAAGGATAATGTAACAAACCCTATGGAATATATGGTTGAAAGAGGCAGCGATTGGACTAGCAGAGCTAATGTAAGAGCAAATGAAAAAATAGATTTCGGACCTATTTATATAGTTAATAACAAACATGTGTATGTAACTTCTGCTAAAATTATTCAGGTTGATAAAGCTGATTCTGTTACTAATGATATTCCTTCTGTTACGGAGAAAGATGAAAGAGGATATATATGAAGATGACAAGTATTATCTTGCTCCGCGTCCTAATTATGGCAATTATGAAGATATTGAAATTGAAATTGTTTATACAATAATTCATTAAAAAAAATACTATTCTTATTTAGAATTTTTTATGTGTTTTTATTAACTTTGAAACATATTTATAGTGTAAGATTATAATTATTTATTACAATATAGATAATAATACAGAATATATACTAAAAATCGTTTTATATACTACAAATTTATCATTATATATTTAAAAACAATAATAATTATAT
>CASEHG010000256.1 GCA_949287565.1 uncultured Brachyspira sp. | reverse complement strand
ATCATAAACGTATACATTCTGCTTTAAATTATTATACACCTGTGTTATACTTCAAGAAATTAAGGAATACTTAATGCAATATGTCTGGCTCCTGTGCAATATTAAAAAAAATAGTATTTGATTATATATGTAAATTAGGAATATTTATTTCTAATAATTTTCAATTAATGTATTGTTGACTGAAATTTTATGCTGTGATAGAATATATTAACTATTTTTTGGAGTTTTATTTATGATTAAACTGTTAAAATCTGCAATTTTTTGTTTGGTTATATTTGTATTTTCCATTTCTTGCGGCGGAGGAAGCTCTAAATATGAGGATGGAGTATTAAGACTTAATGTTGGTCCTGAACCTCAAACTATAGATCCTACATTAAATTCGGCTATAGACGGAAGTATGTATATAATACATGCTTTTGAAGGACTCGCTACAAAAGATAAAGAAGGGAAAATAGTTGGAGGCGTTGCTGAAAACTGGGATATTAGCGATAACGGTACTAAATATGTATTCCATATAAGAAGCAATGCTAAATGGTCAGATGGAAAACCTGTAACAGCAAATGATTTTGTTTATAGCTGGAGAAGGGCGACTGATCCTAAAACAGCTGCTAATTATAGCTATCAAATGGAACCTTTAAAAAATGCTAAGAAAATTACAGCAGGTGAAATGCCTGTGGATTCATTAGGTGTTAAAGCTTTAGATGATAATACATTGGAAGTAACATTAGAAGCACCTATTCCTTATTTTGATCAGCTTATGGCTTATCCTGTTTATTTTCCTTTAAGACAAGATATTATAGAAGCTAATCCTGATAGCTGGACTATGAGTCCTGAAACTTATATAGGAAATGGTCCTTTTACAATGACTGAAAGATCTATTGATGACAGAATAGTTATGGAAGTTAATACTAATTATTGGAATGTTTCATCTATAGTACCTAAAAAGTTAATATTTGTTTTAATGGATAATGGAACATCTGTGGTAGCAGGTATTAAAGAAGGTTCTATATACTTTTCTGACAGAGTTCCTACTCAGGATATGGATGTTTTAAAAGAGGAAGGATATTTACAAATAAAACCTTATTTAGCTCTTTATTATTATAGCTTAAATAATACTAATGAGACTTTAAAAGATGTAAGAGTTCGTAAAGCATTATCTTTGGCTATAGATAGAAATTATATAGTAGAGCAGGTTACAAGAGGCGGACAGATTCCGGCTGCTGCAGTTGTACCAGCTTTGATATCAGATGTCAGCGGAAGTTTCAGAACTAACGGCGGAGATTATTACAGCGTAAAACCAGAAGATTATACAAAAAATATAGAAGAAGCTAAAAAATTATTAGCAGAAGCAGGATACCCTGATGGTCAAGGTTTCCCTGTATTAGATTTTAAAACTAATCCGGGAGAGCATACTTCTATATTTGAAGCTATACAGCAGATGTGGAAAAATAATTTAGGAATAGACAGTACAATATCAAGCGAAGAATGGGCAGTATTCCAACAAACTCGTTTGGATAAATCTTATGTGATTGCTAGAAATGCTTGGGTTGGAGATTATGATGATCCTATGACATTTTTAGGCATGTTCTTAAGCCATAGTGCACAAAATGCTGAAGGTTATAATAATCCTCAGTATGATGCATTATTAGCACAGGCTTCTTCTACAGGTGATAATAATGTAAGAATGCCTATACTTCATAAAGCAGAAGATTTATTTATGTCCGAAATGCCTATTATACCTTTGTATTTCTATACTTTACCTGTACTTGTTAATCCTAATTTGAAAGATGTACAGTATGATGTTTTAGGTAAGCATAAATTTTTCTATGCTTATTTAGAAAATAATGAAAATTAAAAATTGATTATATTTTATATATTATAAAACAAGGGAGTAACAAACCCTTGTTTTTTATTTTGAAATTATAATATTATAGCAGTTTTGGGAGGTAATTTATATGTTTTTAAATAATTTTGATAATCTTGATTCTAAAGAAGTTTTCAGATGGTTTGCTGAAATAAGTAAAATACCTAGAAGATCTAAACATGAAAAGCAGATTAGCGATTTTTTAGTTCAATTTGCTAAAGATAGAAATTTAGAAGTATATCAGGATAAAGTAAATAATGTAATAATCAAGAAAGAAGCTACAAAAGGCTATGAAAATATAGCACCTGTTATTATACAAGGTCATATGGATATGGTTTGTGAAAAAACTAGCGAATCAAAACATGATTTTGATAAAGATCCTATAGAATTAATAGTTGAAGGAGATGTTTTAAGAGCTAATGATACTACTTTAGGGGCAGATGATGGTATTGCTGTTGCTTATGGTCTTGCTTTGCTTGATTCTAAAGATATACCTCATCCAGCATTGGAAATTCTAATTACAACTGATGAAGAAGACGGTATGTCAGGAGCATTTTCTGTTACTGATGAGCATTTAAATGGTAAAACACTTATAAGTTTGGATTCTGAGGCTGAAGGTGTCCTTTGGGTAAGCAGTGCAGGCGGTATTAATGCTGTAGCTGAATTTAATATAGAGAGAGAAGTTAATAATAATCCTGCATTAAAAATAGAAATTAAAGGACTCAAAGGCGGACATTCCGGTATGGAAATTGATAAACAGAGAGCTAATGCTATAAAGATACTAGGAAGAGTTTTATATTCTGTGAAAGATTATATAAATATTTCTTATATAGAGGGCGGTTCTGTTCATAATGCTATAGCTAAGAGTGCCTATGCTGTTATTACTGCTGAAGATACAAATAAGGTTAAAAATATTATAGAAGAACTTTATAAAAAAATAAAATTTGAATATAGAGTCATTGATCCTGATATGGAAATAGTTATTTCAAATGCTGAAAATGTTAAAGAATGTTATAAAAAAGAATTAAGCAATAATGTTATAAATTTCATGATGCTATCGCCTGACGGAGTTCTTTATATGAGTAAAGATATAGACGGATTAGTTCAGACAAGTGCTAATAATGGTGTGCTTAAAGAAAAAGATAATAAATTGATATTTACTATATTTATAAGAAGTTGTGTAGAAAGTTCATCAAATGAAATAGTTGCAAGGGTTAAGGCTTTATCTTCTTTAACAAATGCTTCTTTTATAGATCAAGACGGATATGCCGCTTGGGAATATGATCCTAATTCAAAAGTAAGGGATATAGCTGTAAAAGCATATAAAACAGTTACAGGCAAAGAAGCTGAT
>CASEHG010000255.1 GCA_949287565.1 uncultured Brachyspira sp. | reverse complement strand
TTATCTGTTTTATTAGAATTGCAGCTGAAAAGTACAGCCATAATTGATAGAAAAAGTATAAATTTTTTCATAGTACTATCCTTTAATATTTGTAATTGCTATGTAATTTAACATGTAAAAATATAAAGTCAATAAATTAATATAAAATTATTTCAATTTAAATACTCCAACCGCACGCTAAACAAAATTATAAATATAGAATAATTATAATTTAAAATTTAAACTACAAATAAAATTCCGTTCACCGTGCGTTAAATAGATTCTAAAGTTAATAAAAACTTAGTCGGGCATGCTTTTTCTAAATTAAGCAAAAAAATTAAATAGAATATTTATTTTTAGTTAAAATAAAAAAGCATAGAGGGCGGGATTTCTACAAACCACTCTATGCTTTAACTATTATTCTTAAATAATTTTATAATTTTTATAACACATTAGCAGCAAGTTCTGCAAGCTGTGAACGCTCACCTTTTTCAAGTGTTACAGTACCGCTTAAAACTTCTCCTTTTGTGCGGTCTATTAAATAAGTAAGTCCATTGTTTCTTTCATCCAAATAAGGAGTATCTATCTGATGAATATCTCCAGTGAAAACTATTTTTGTTCCTTCGCCTGCCCTTGTTATAATAGTTTTTATTTCATGAGGAGTAAGGTTCTGTGCTTCGTCTACTATAAAATAAATCTTATTCAAACTTCTTCCTCTAATGTAGGCAAGAGGTGAAATTACTATTTTTTCATTTTCAAGCATTTTTTTGATATTCTTACTTTCATCGCTGTCATCAGAATGTATATGCTGTATCACTGAAAGGTTATCAAATAAAGGCTGCATATAAGGATCTAATTTGCTGTTAACATCGCCGGGTAAGAAACCTAAATCTTTATTAGAAAGTGCAACTACAGGACGTGCTAAAAGTATTTGTCTGTACTCTCTTCTTTTTGCTAAAGCAGCAGCCAATGCCAAAAGAGTTTTACCAGTTCCAGCTTTACCCATTATAGTAACTAAAGGTATATTATTATCGAGTAAAACATCTAATGCCATAGCCTGTTCTTCATTTCTTGGCTTTATGCCATAAGCATTTATATCAGTATCAACATGAACTATTGTTTTTGTATCATCTTTATATTTTCCTATCACTGCCTCATCATCTTCTTTTACTCTGTAGCAGAAATATGTATTAGGGTAAATAGAATGCTCGCCTTTAACTTCTATTTCTTTATTTTCTTCAAGTTCTTTTATATAAACGCGTGCATTATCTCCGGAAATGCTTTCTATACCTGTAAACAATGAAGATAATTTTTCTATCTTGTCAGTATTATAGTCTTGAGTGTCTATTCCTAAACTTCTAGCCTTCATTCTCATATTAATATCTTTAGTTATAAGAATGACTCTGTGATTTTCGCATTTTATATTATAGGCACAAGATAATATTTTATGATCAGGTATATTTCCTGCAAATATCTTTTTAAATTCTTCTCTCTCTTCATTATTAACATCTATAAATACTTTACTTTTATTATCAAGCAAAGCACCTTTTTTGAATATATCTTTAGTTTTTTGAAGCTCCTCATTTTTCTCTACAATGACATCAAGTTCGCGTATAAACTCTCTGGCATTGAAATTGATTGTATCGCTTCCTTTTTTGAATTTATCAACTTCTTCCAAAACTGTAATAGGTATAACTATATTAGTTTCTTCAAAAGAAAATATTGACTTAAAATCATGAAGTATAACATTTGTATCAAATACGAACACTTTCTTATTAGGTATAAAATTCTCTGTCATCGCAAATCCTTAAAATGATTTTTTAGCATAAATAAATGCTATATAATAAGTATTGTACAAAAGAGACAAAAAATCAAATTTATTAAACTCCTTTCATATTATAAATATACAATTTTGTTATTAGAGTATACAATATTGTTACTGTACATAACATAATAAAATCATATAAACATTATTATATATAAATAACAATAAAGTACATCTATCAAACTTCAAATATTATAACTATACTTTTTAAGCATAAAACTATATAACACATAAATATTTGATATAATTTATTTTTTCTGTAAAATACAAATAAATTAAAAAAAGGAACAAATAAAATGAATATAGAAGAGTTTATAAAACATTGTAAAGAAGGCAATCCTATATCAAGCGAAGATAAAGAACTTGCACCGCTTTTATATGAATGCTCACAAAATGCAATAAAAGTAACAATGGAAATCAATAACAGCTATCATACTACAGAGGAGGTGAGAAAATTATTTGAACAATTAACAGGCGAAAAAATAGATGAAAGTTTTACATGTTTTCCTCCATTTTATACAGACTTTGGAAGAAATATAAAGATAGGAAAGAATGTATTTTTTAACACAGGCTGTTCATTTCAGGACAGAGGCGGAATCACTATAGGGGATAATGTATTTATTGGTATGAATGTAATTATTTCTACACTTAATCATGGAATAGAGATACAAAACAGAAGTACAACATATCCGTCAAAAGTAACAATAGGCAATAATGTTTGGATAGGTTCAGGAGCTAATATACTACCAGGCATTACAATAGGAGATAACTCAATAATAGCTGCCGGTACTTTGGTAAATAAAGATGTTCCTTCTAATGTGATAGTTGGAGGAGTGCCTGCTAAAATAATAAGAAATTTATAATAAAAATTTAACTACAAATATAATTAATGATAAGGAGATTTCTATGAAAAAAATAATATTATCAGCAACTTTAATACTAACTTTTTTAATATCTTGTAACAACACACAAAATAATCAAAATAAAGGAGGAGATGATATGGATACAAGAGTTTTCAAAATTTACACAAATATAGAAATGAAAAAAGTAAGATTCAAAAACCGTTACGGCATAGAAATAGCAGGGGATTTATACTTGCCAGAAAATTATACTAATCAAAAAAATCCTGCCATAGTTGTATCCGGACCATTCGGAGCAGTTAAAGAACAAGCTTCAGGATTATATGCTCAGGAAATGGCTACTTATGGTTTTGTTGCTTTAGCATTCGATCCTTCTTTTACTGGTGAAAGCGGCGGAGATGTAAGAAACACTTCTTCACCTGATATATTTACTGAAGATTACAGTGCTGCTGTAGATTATTTAGGTTTGCTTGATTATGTAGACAGAAACCGCATTGGTGCAATAGGTATTTGCGGACTTTCCGGTATGGCTATCACTGCTGCTGGAACTGATACTAGAATAAAAGCCGTTGCAACTCTTTCAATGTATGATATGTCAAGGGATATGAGCAAAGGACATCAAGACTATTATACTCCTGAACAAAGAAGAAAAATAAGAGAATATTTAAGCGAACAGCGTTGGAAAGATGCTGAAAGCAAAACTTATGCTTTAGGTAATCATGAACCTTATTTTGATGAGAATAGTAATTTAATGGCTTCTGCAATGGTTGTACCGGAAGAGCTTCCAGAAAATGCTGATCCTGTATTTGCTGCTTTCTACAACTATTATGCTAAAAGAGCTTATCATCCTAGAGCTATAAACTTTGTTACTTCTTGGACTGCTACAATGCCTGTATCATTCTGGAATTTCCCTTTAATGGCTAATATTAAAGATGTTTCTCCTACTCCTATACTTTTGATAGCAGGCGACAAAGCACATTCAAGATATTATTCTGAAGATGTTTATAAAGAAGCATTAGAACCAAAAGAACTTTTAATAATAGAAGATGCTGATCATGTTGATTTATATGATAATATGGAAAAAATTCCTTTTGAAAAAT
>CASEHG010000254.1 GCA_949287565.1 uncultured Brachyspira sp. | reverse complement strand
GGTATAAAATTTTAGAACTATAGTATATTTTTTATATATATATTTTTAATATAAGGATTTTAGACATGATGAAAAACAAAGAAAGACTTTTATGGATATTTCTTTTAATTTTTGTAGTAGCAATTTCTTTTTTCAATTTTAAAAGTCCTTCGCTTGCAATAGCACAGCAGGGAAATGCTCAGTCTGATAATGATTTTTATTATTACAGCAGATTGTTCCAAAAAGTATTTGCAACATTACAGCAGAATTTCGTTGATACTAATAATGTAACAACAAAAAAGCTTATGTACGGTGCTATAAAAGGTATGCTTGAAGCTACTGAAGACCCATTTACATTTTTACTTGATGAGGAATTAAATACAGCATTAAATACAGAAATGTCTGGTAAATACGGCGGAGTAGGACTTTCTATTTCAAAGAATGCTGATAAAGGTTTAATGGTAGTTTCTCCTATAGAGGACGGTCCGGGTGAAAAAGCTGGTATATTATCAGGTGATATAATAACAGAGATAGACGGAAAAAGCACAAAAGATATGTCTGTTGATAATGCCGCTAATATAATGAGAGGAAAAGAAGGAAGTAAAGTAACTTTAACTATAGTAAGAGAAGGAGTTGCAGAACCTATTAAATATCCTCTTACAAGAGCAATCATAGAAATAAAAAGCGTTAAATATAAAATGGTTGATAATAATATAGGATATATAAGAATAACTACTTTCGGTGATGATACTGCTAGAGATTTAGAAAATGCTTTGATAGATCTTAAAAAACAAGGTATGAAAAAACTTATTCTTGATTTAAGAAATAATCCAGGCGGAAGACTTGATACTGCTATAAATATAGTAGAAGAATTCCTTACTGAAGGAAAAATAGTTTATACAAGAGGAAGAAGTAGAAATGAAAATCAGGATTATTATGCTTCTAAGAAAGGCGATGAATGGCTTGAAGGCGATACATTGGTTTTAGTTAATCAATACAGTGCTTCTGCTTCTGAAATACTTTCAGGTGCATTACAAGACAGCGGAAGAGCTAAACTTTTGGGTGAAACTACATTCGGAAAATTCAGTGTTCAGTATGTGCTTCCATTAGATGCTAGAGATAATACTTCTTTCAAATTTACTGTAGCACATTATTATACACCAAATGGAAGAAGACTTCATGGTAAAGGTTTAACTCCTGACTTCGTTGTGGTAGAGCCTAAACTTACAAGCACAGATATCACAGCTTTAACAGAGCTTAGAAAAGGCGGACAGATTTCTGCTTATGCTAAAAAATACCCTAATGAAAGTTCAGATGCTACTGCTTTGCCTGCTTTTAAAGAAGAGCTTAGAAAACAAAATATAATGCCTAGCGATTATTTACTTGAGCGTTTAATATATAATGAAAGAAACTTAGATAATTATAAAGAGATATATGATCTTCGTTATGATAAACAGTTGAAGGCTGCTATTGAATATTTACAAACAGGTAAAGAGCCTCCTCAAGATAAAGAAGAGCCTAGAGAAAATTGGTCAAATGAAAAAGAAGAAAATTAATAAGTTTTAATTTCTTTAATATAAAAGGTGATAGTATTATTAATATTATCACCTTTTTTAATTGCATAAATATGCTTTGGCATGTTTTCTAAAGTGTTTTAGTTTATTTATATAAAAAATTGTATATACTGAAAATTTTTAATTTTAACGAATTTTCTAAGACTATGGAAAGCGGTACAAGTTTTACAATCTTCTCTCAAAATACAAATTGACAAATTAAAAAATCTAGTATGTGTTAATCGCATACTAGATTTAAAACAAAAACAATCCTTAAAAATCTCGATAATAATTGCAACTAAAAAGTTATGCTTGACTTTTTTAGATAAAGAACAGAGTTTATTTCATCAATTAGCATTCCTGCTAAAAAATATCAAAAACAAATGCAGCATAAATTTATTTAAATCATTTATAATTTTTATCACTGCAGAAGGAGGAATATTTTTAAAAAAATACTATCACGGAGGCGGTTTAATGTTAGTACGAAAATTGACTTATAAAAATATATTAGGCGGTATAGAATAATGGCAGAGTTAGAAAAGTTTTCGGCACTTTACGGAAAAATAGATTATCCTGCAGATTTATTAACAATACCTTTTGAAGTGCTTGAATACAG
>CASEHG010000253.1 GCA_949287565.1 uncultured Brachyspira sp. | reverse complement strand
TAACAAAATGTTTCGTCCCTCAAACTGCTATAAATGCAGTAAGCAGGAATGAGTTTAAAAACTAAATAAATGCTATTTTAATTCTCTGGGGCCGAAAGGTTTTTCTGTCCCTATTGGGTTTAATATTTTTTACAGAAATATCAAAGAGCTTTCAAAAAATTATAGTATATTTTTTATTATTTTTCAAATATACAAAAATAAAGCCCACAGAATATATTAAATATAATTCCATAGGCTTTTTATTTATCAACAATCTTATTTCTTTAAATATTTTATTTCTTAATAGTTTTATTTCCGCTTTCTTTGCTGTTCATCAATGCTTCTTCAGCTTTCATCATACCAACAGTTTTTTCTGTTTTATTAAGATTAGCATTATCAGTTTTTGAAACTTCGCTTTGAGTTGCAGAATTTATTTCAGCCTCAATAGCAGCTCTCATATCGCCAAACTCATTATTGATTCCTTCGCCGTTATTTTCATCGCCTGAAGGTCTTATAATTTGAGCCTTATCAATCAAAGAAGATTCAAATACTTTAGCAGACTCATCTTCGCTTTGAGCTTCTCTCACCTGAGAAACTGCAGCAGCCTCAGAAGCCATTAAATCACCGCTTGAATGTACTATCATAACATCTTCAGGACGAACAGTTATAAGTCCATTATCAGTTCTAACAGCTAATGCTACACCTGTATCATTTTCCATAACCATTTCAACAGGGCCTAAGAATCTGTTTCCAGCCTCGTCCATAACCTCAACACTCTTTCCGAGCATAGAATAACCTGTTTGGCTTGAATAGAAAGTTTTCATAGAGTCAAGGTTCTTATTAACCTCTGTCATTTGTTCAACAGATGAGAATTGTGCTAATTGTGCAATCATATCTCTGTTGTCCATTGGAGCAAGTGGATCCTGATGGCTCATTTGTACTGTAAGGAGTTTCAAGAAAGCATCTTTACCCAAAGAATTTTGTGTAGGGTCTCTTTGGAAATTATGCTGTAAGTTAAAAGCTCCTACCTCTTGTTTTAAGATTTTTATCTCTCTATCTGACATTCTTAAAGCATCTGCTGATATCATTTATGCACTCCTTCAAAGTTATTTCTTCATTTTTATATTTTTATCTTTATAAACGCAATAAGCCTATTAAATAAGTAAATTCAATTTTCTTTCAGGTACTATATATGCTTTTATATCGGCTTTTACTTCTTCTACATTATTATTATTTTCAGAAGCGAATCTGTTTCCTATAGCTTCTAATTCCTCGCCGAAGCCTCCGTCATTAGGCATATCCTGTCTAAGCATTACATCAAAACCTTCTATATTAATGCCTATCTCGCTTAATGAAGTTATAACAGTATCCAAATTCTTAGTGAAAATATCTTTAACATCTGCATTATCTACGAATATTTTACCAATTAAATTGTCTCCGTCCATGCTGATTTTTAATCTTACTTTACCAAGATATTCAGGATTAAGACTCATTAATACTTCGCTTTTTCCATTATTAACAGCAACTTGAGCTTTCTCTACCAATTTACCCATTAAGTCTTGGAATTTTATCATATTATCAGTAAGGTTTGTGCTGTTATGAGTTTTGGATACATTATTGTTATAATGATTATATCCTTTCAAATTAGCACCCTCTGCAGAATCTTTCATATTTATTATAGTAAGCTCTGCACCTTTATCATCTGAAATAGTATTATTTACAGTGCTGTTATTATTTTTCATTTCAGCAGCATCTTTTTTATCTGCATATTTATTTTCTATATTCATATCAATATTAGCATCTGCCATAGCATTATCTTCTATATTGATGTCATTAATATCTTTTGTTTCTATATTTTTGTCACTATCTTTATTGGAAGCAACTTTTATTTCTTTAATATTTTCTGAATTATCAATATCTTTTACTTCGATATTTTCTTCAGTATTTTCAGCTAAAACTTCTTTTTTATCTTCGCTGCCGTCATTTTCTATCATTGCTTTTAAAGCTTCTAAAGATTCAATTAAATCTTCTAATTCTTTCTTATCTTCTTCGCTTAATTCTTCAGCATTCAAAGATTCTATTTGTTTTTTAATTTTTTCTATTTCTTCAGTATTTTTTGTATTTTCTTTTTTATCAGCTTTAGCTAGAATATTTTCTTTAGTATCAGCTGTATTAACTTCTTTTGCATCAGCTTTTTTATCATTAGAAGTATTTTGTAAAAGGAGTTTTGCTTTTTCTTTTGTTAGAGCCAATTTTTCTTTAGCTGATACATTTTCTTCTTTATTGCCTGAAGCTAATTTTTCTGCTTTTTCTTCTATATTATCTTTATTAGATGAAGCATTTAATTCTTCTGATTTATTTTCTGCCTGTTCTTCAGCATTATTAACAGATTTTGCTTCTTCAGCATTAGCATTATCTGAAGTTTCATCTGTTTTTTTAGCAGTATTTTCGCTAGATGAAGAAACTTTTTCTTCTATAGTATTTTCTTCAGCATCATATTGATTATAATCGTTATAGTAATCATCATAACTATTGTAATTATTTTCTGTTTGATTTTCTTCAGTATTTAAGTGTCTTTCTATTTTATTAGAAACACTTGAAGGAGCAGAATAATCTGTTTGAGTTTTATTTAGCATATTAGCAAAAGAATCATCATAGCTATAATTATTCAAATTATAAGGGCTATTATTAGATGAAACATTAGTATCAACAAAAGATAATAAGTTGCCTAATCCATTTACCATAATTTACTTCCTAATTATTAGTTTTATTACTATATTAATATTCGGAAGTATTCAAATTTCCTTTATAAAAAATAACATAATATTTGAAAAATTATTTTTATGTTTTATAATGATAATATGCTTAATATAAATAGTAAATATTTTAATCTCATAACCAATAAAAATAATGCTCAAATCAAAGACGGCGATGTGGTAAGATATTCTATAATGAGGAAATTGGATAATGATAAAGCATTAATAAATGTTATGGGCAATAAATTAATAGCATTATTTAAAAACGGCATGACAGATAAAGGCTTTGCTTTGGTTAGTAAGAAAAACGGTGAAGTAACTTTAACTATACTTAAAAATGCAGAAAGTTTGAAGGAAGCAAGAGAAGGCATACAAAATAAGAATAATGCGAATGTTTTACTTAATATAACTGAGAATAATTCTGAAGTTTCAACCATGCTGTCACAGAAAGGTATAAAGCCTAGTCATGAAAATATAAGATATTTTGAAACTATACTGAAATACCTTCCAGATTTGGACAGCAATAAAAAAAAGTTCATACTAAATGCAATGTCTAACGGTGTATATTTAACGGTAGAAGAAATAAACTCTTTAGGAAATATTTTTAAACAATTTAACGACATAATTGCCTCTATAAAAAACTCTAACAAAAATACTGAAATAACCGAAATATTACTAATGCTTGCTAATAGTGTTATTCAGGGTGATGATAATGACTCAAATAATACTATTGCAGAAAATTTGAATAACTATATAAATACAAATGCTAATTTTAATATATGGTTTATGCTCTTTGATATGCTTCAGAATGAGTTATCTTCTGATAATTCTAACATGATGATGTTTATGCTGAAAATTCTATCCGCAAATAGGAAAAATAGAAATTTTCAAGAAACAGCATTTATGATTCCTATACCATTTGTTATAGATGGCGAAATTAAAGATGTATTATTATATATTAGTAAAGATGAAAATAATAAAAACAGATTAACATTTGTAGTTTATGATGATGATAAAGAACTATGTAAAATAGATATCACTAAAGATGAGTATGAGAATAAATATTTGATTACAGTTAAATTTTTTGATAAAAAGTTGTATAATAAATTAAACCGTATAAAAGAAGATATGGAAAAAGAATTAAGTATTTTTGAGAATATAAAAATGAATTATGAAGGCTAAATAAATGAGCAAAGATAATAAGGATATAAAAAGTGCTGCTGCTTTATTATATAATAGAGAAGTGCATAATGCTCCTATAGTTATATCCAAAGGGAATGATTATTTAGCTAAAAGAATGGTTGATATTGCAAGAAAGCATAAAGTGCCTGTTATTTCTGATGAGAATACGGCTAAGCATTTGATGCAGTTGGAAATAGGCGAGGAGATACCTTATTCACTTTATGAAGCTGTGAGTATAATATTAAAATATATATATAAATTAAAGGCAGAATAAATAATGGCAAAATTAATAAAAATAAATATCCAAGATATCAAAACAAAAGCTGAAAAGAAAGATATATACTTGTATAATGATTTTCTTGCATCTACAGGATATATAGACCTCAAAGAAGATGATATGCAAAGGTTTCAGAAATGGGATATCAATGAAGTATTTATGGAGGATAATACTTCTTTAGATATGGAAGTATCTGCTGACTTTGATAAATTTTTGAGGGAATATAAAGTATTCAAAAAAATATATTTAAATGTAATTAAAAAAGTTAGAAATAATTTGGGCGGATATAAAAATAATAATTTAGTTAATATGAATGAGCTAAATGAAATTTTGGATGAAGTTTTGGATATTGTTAATAGAAATTTAAGCAGCGTGCTTCAGCTTCTTAATTTAACTGGTTTGCCTAGAGCCGATGAATATTATATAAGATCTTTAAATGTTTCTTTAATATCGATGATTATCGGACGTGCTATGAAGTTCTCCGAAAACAGAGTAAAAAAATTGGGTATAGGTGCTATACTTTATGATATAGGGCTTGTAAAAGTTCCAGATAAAATATTGGAAAAAATAGGAAAATTTACTCCGGAAGAATATACTGAAATAAAAAAACATACAGTTTACGGATATAAAATTCTTAAAACTAGTTTCAGATTTGAAGAAGATTTGGCTATGATATCTCTTATGCATCATGAGTACTATAATGGTAAAGGATATCCTAGAGGACTTTCCGGCAATCAGATAAATTTATATTCAAGAATAATTGCAATAGCTCATGCTGTTGAAAAGATGCTTAAACCTATAAGAATAGCGTCTTCTAATGCTAAATTGAAAGACAGCAAATCTACATTCAGTTTAATGCTTGAAAAGAGTAATGAAAATAAAAAGAAAGATGTATCATTATACGATGCAGTTAAAGAGATTATACATGGTGCAAATACTAAGTATGATCCTAATATATCAAAAACTTTTGTAAGTATATTTACAGTATACCCTATAGGCTCTATAGTTCTTTTAAATGATAAAAGAAAAGGTTTTGTTTTTGCTACTAACCCTAATTTTCCTATAAGGCCTATAATAAAAATAGTTTCCAATGAGAACGGTGAATTTACTGATGATGGAGAAACTATTAATTTATTAGAAACTAATCAGCTGTTTATAGCAGGCGTTGATAAAGATAATAATTTCTTAGAGGAGGTAAGAACTAAAATATTGGATATTGACGAAGAAAAGTAATATTAAAAAATGGCTAACAAAAAAATTATAGGCAATCTAGGAGAGGACATTGCCTTAAAATATCTCGAGAAACTTGGATATACCTTGGTAGAAAGGAATTTTAAAGGTAAAAAGACAAGAGGCGAGATAGATTTAGTAATGACAAAAGGAGTTGTTATTGTGTTTATAGAAGTTAAATATCGAAGACAGGGAAGTTTTGGATATGCAGCTTGCTCAATATCAGATCGCAAAAAGAAGAAGTTATATGAGACAGCTGAGGAATACTTAATTGAAAAAGGATTAAGTTTTAATCAAAAATGTTCCTTTGGGGCAGTTCTAATAGACGATACCCATTATAATCGTGAAATATCATTCATTGAAGATATATTTATTTAGGGGTATCAACATGAAAACAGCAGTAAAAATTAACCCTGAAAAAATAGATCTTTATAAGAAAAAATTAAAAGATGAAAAGTATATAGATAAAGCTATAGAGAGATTGGCTGGACACTTAATAAGTGCAGTAATAGATTAAATGATTAATAAGAGAATTTTGGTGTATTTGTATGAATATAATTGAACGAGGAAAAACTACTCTTTTACTTGAAAGCGAAAATCTTAAAATGTTATCGGATAAATTGGATAGCAATTTTGAAAATGCAGTAAAAGAGTTATTTAATATTAGAGGCAGAGTTATAACTTCCGGAGTGGGAAAGAGCGGACATATAGCAAGAAAGGCGGCAGCTACTTTTGCATCCACTGGTACTCCAAGTTTTTTTGTTGATCCTAATGAATGTATGCATGGCGATTTCGGTATGATTACCAAAGAAGATTATTGTCTCTTATATTCTAAAGGCGGTGAATCTCGTGAAGTTATAGAGCTTGTAAATTGGTTATGCCGGCAGAATATACCATACATTGCAATTACAAATGACATTAATTCTACGCTTTCTAAGAATGCTAAAATTACATTGCTTACATATGTTAAAGAAGAAGCTTGTCCTTTAAAATTAGCTCCTACTGTAAGCACTACAGCATCTTTAGCTTTATCTGATGCTTTGGCTACTGCATTAATGGAATTGAGAGGATTCAGAGCGGAAGATTTTGCAGTATTCCATCCTGGCGGAAGTTTAGGAAGACAGCTTGCAAAAGTTAAATCTATTATGCATACTGAAAATCTGCCTATAATAAATACAGATACTTCATTGCATGAGGCTCTATTTAAAATCATAGAATGCAAACTTGGAATAGCTATCGTTGTTGATGATAAGAACATTTTAAAAGGAATAATAGTAGATGGGGATTTAAAAAGGCTTCTTGTCAAAGATGATGATATAAAAAATATACTTTCAAAAGAAGTGAAATATATTATGAACACTTCTCCTAAAGTTATTTATGAGGATACTCTTATAGGAGAGGCTTTACATATCATGGAAGGAAAGATCACTAATTTGGTAGTGGTAAACAATAACAATAATCCTATTGGTATAGTGCATATACATGATATTTTGAAGATAAAGGCTTTTTAAATTATAAATATTCAAAACGCACGGTAATTTATATGAGTAATTCAATTAAAATTCTATATCACAATAATCTAATCGTGCGTTAATATAAATCAAAAAATTACAAAGCACTTGGGTGGGTGCTTTAATTTCTAATTAAAATTTTAAATATGATCAATATTATAATTCAAAATATATCTGCAAATTTTAAAGGGTGGGGAATTAAAATAAGTTTTAAAATTTAATTACACTTGCCCGCCCTTTAGGATTTTAGTTAATTCTGATATTTTTGAATAATTATTTTTTAACAATATCAACTGTTATTTTAGCCGCCCTCCCAAGAGTTTTGAAATTTAAAGTCTATACTCCGCACGCAAAGCAAATCTAAAAATATAGAATTATTTTGAATTCAAATTTTTATTATATTTATAATTCTATTAACCGTGCGTTAAGTAGATTTCAAATTTAATTAATGCTTGGGCGGGTGTGCTTTTAAATTTAAATTCCAAAATAAATGAAGTTGGAATTTATAATTAAGCTTTAAATTTTATAGGGCGGGGTATGTAAATAAAATTTTTATATTAAAAAACTTGTATTTAATAAAGCCATATTCTATAATATTATTAGGAGATATAAATATGATATTAGAACTGCCTTTAACACTCAAAAAAAATATAGAAAATATTGCCAAAGAAAAAAATATATCGGAAAATAAATTAATAGAAAATGCTATTATAGAATATTTAGAAGATTATTATGATTATAAAATTATTTTAGAAGCAGAAGAAAGATTAAAAAATGGTGAAGAAGTATATTCTATTGATGAAGTAAAAAAAGATTTAAATATAAAATGAAAGTAAGCATTACAAAAACAGCCAAAAAATCATTGGAAAAATTAGATAGAAATATTCAAAAAAGAATATTAGATTTTTTATCTGATTTAGAAACTTTAGAAAATCCTAGAGTAAAAGGCAAATCTTTAAAAGGTGAATTAAAAGAGTATTGGCGTTATAGAGTTGGAGATTATAGAATTTTGAGTAAAATTATTGATAATGAATTGATTATTTTAGTTATAGATATAGGACACAGAAAAGATATTTATAATAATTAAAATTTACTTACACTTGCCCGCCATTTAGGATTTTAGTTAGTTCTGATATGTTAAAATTATTATTTTTTAAAAAACTCAACTGTCATTTTATCTGCCCACCCAAGAATTTTTTAAATTTATAGTCTATTCACCGCCTCTATATCAAAACTAAAAATATAGAATTATTTGCAATTACAATTTTTATTATATTTAAGAATTTAGCTAACCGTGCGTTAAAGAGATTAAAGATTTAATTAACGCTGGGGTGGGGCCTTAGTTTCTAATTTCAGCTTTAAATATAAATAGATTATGAAATAAAAATAAAATTATAGGATATAAAGGGTGGGGGTTATGAATAAAGCTTTAAAATTTAAAACTTATACTTAAATATAAATATGTAATGAATATTTATTATATTATAAAAAATAACAAAAAAACACTAAAAATATAGTATAATATATTGAAATTATAAGAAATATTTCTATACTATCTAATAGAAAATATATTAGGAGATTTGTATGTCATATATTTATTTTGGAAGTAATTGGGAAAATAACAATATTTTAGATGTATTTATTAAATACAATGTTGTATTTGCAGGATTAAGCGAAGAAAGTATTGATAACTATAAAAAGTTTGGTATTGGTACTAAAATAGCCGTTACTGATGGATTTACTATAAAAGCAGTTGCTGAAACTATAGAAGACTTTACATCACTAGATAAATTAAATATAGATTTTACAGAGGAAGAATTATCTAAATTTAAAGTAGAAAATTGGGTTTTAGCTGTAAAAGTGAATCTATATAAATTGGAGAAAAAAGATTGGGGTTGGTATGATGCTGCTTATGGTAGAATTAGTATAATAAATAAAAGAAAAGATATACAGCAATTCATAGATGAAAAAATAAAAAAATACTCTGGGGAACTAGCGATGGAAGAATTAGGAAAAAATAGTATTAAACTTTTAAAAGAAAATTATAATCTTATATTAACTGGTGCACCGGGAACAGGAAAAACATATTTAGCTAAACAGATTGCAGCAAAAATTATTTTTAATGATGATAATAAAGAGTATACAGAAGAATTGGAAGAAAATGAGGATTTCAAAAATCAATGCCAGTTTGTACAGTTTCACCCATCTTATGATTATACAGATTTTGTTGAGGGCTTAAGACCTATTAAAGATATTAGCGGAAATATCGGATTTGAAAGAAAGGACGGAGTTTTTAAAGAGTTTTGTAAAAAGGCACTCAAAAATTTAATTGACAGCAAAAAGGAAGTACCAGAATTAAATTATGAAACAATAGTAAAAAAATATTTAATAAAATTTGCAAATGAAAAATATGAGGAATTTAATAAAAATAATGAACTTATATTAACAGGTATGAGTAACAAACCAGTTGCACCATTTGTATATGTTGAATTTGATGAAGATGAAATATTATTGATGACGGCAAAATCTAAATATGAATATACTATAAACGGTAAAATGGATCAATATGTTGAGTGGTACAAAACATATAAAGAAAAGAAAGAAGATGGCACTTTAAGCACAGCTAGTATGGAAAAAGCAGTAGGATTTCCTGGGCGTATAACTTATTTATGTGCTTTCTTACATAGTTTTGATATGAAATATAATTCTCAAATAAAAGAAGAATTAAAAAATAATACTAATACAGTAGAAAAAGTTGAAAAGAAAAATTTTGTATTTATTATAGATGAGATTAACAGAGGGGAGATTTCAAAGATTTTCGGTGAATTATTCTTTGCTATTGATCCAGGATATAGAGGAATTAAAGGAAAAGTTCTTACTCAATACTCTAATTTGATAGATGAGGAATCGGAAAAATATTTTTATATACCAGAGAATGTTTATATAATAGGCACTATGAATGATATTGACAGAAGCGTTGAGAGTATGGACTTTGCTATGCGTAGGAGATTCGCTTGGAAAGAGGTTGAGTCTAAAGAAACACAAGAGAATATATTAAAAAGCTTAGATTCAAATATAAAACAAAATGCAATTGATAGAATGAATGCTTTAAATAATGCAATTAGCGAAATAGAAAGTTTTAATTCCTCTTATCATATAGGAGCTTCTTATTTCTTGAAGTTAAAAAATTATTATAATGGCGGCAATATTGAAGAAGCATTTAATAGCTTATGGAATAATCATTTGAGAGGACTTTTGTATGAGTACTTGAGAGGTATGCCTGATATAAATGATAAACTTAAAAAGTTAGAAAATGCTTATTGTATAGAACAAGATACTACTAATATAGATGATAATAATATAGATAATTGATAAATTTTAAAATAAGTAAGAGCCAAAAATGCAGTTTTTTTGGTTCTCGCCGCAGGCGGGCTTCGCCTTATACCAATAAAAGAACTGGGGTGCGGGGCAAAGCCCTGCGATAATAAATGAGTAAAAATAATAAAATTATTAAATTAAAAGATAATACTAAACATGAAAAATTAATAAATATAGAAAATATTTCTGAAGAAGATATAATTTCAATCAAAGAAATTGCTGGTAAAACTCTTTCTGATGTGAAAGATAATATAATAATATTTCCTAACTCTATAAAAGAAAGTAAGGATTTAGAAGAAGAAAGCAGAATATTTGATATTATTAATGATAGCATATTAACTAATAATATAATGGGATTTATAAGCTATAATAATATGCAAATAAAAATCTCTTCAAGATTTGCTGTTAATGATAATGAAGATTATTTTCTGCATTATATGCTTATGAAAGTACTTTCTCTTAATATTGTTAATTTGGAACATAGCAAAGATTATGACGATTCATTTGATTTTTTAATTTATATGTTTATAAGTTTTTTTAAACGTGCATTAAGACAAGGACTTTTTAAACAGTACAAATTAATAAAACATAATGATTCTAATGTTAAAGGAAGTATTGATATTAACAGATACATAAAAAATAATATTCCTTTCAATGGTAAAATTTCGTACAATACTAGAGAATACAGCTATGATAATAATATCATGCAATTAATAAGGCACACTATAGAATATATAAATACAAAAAACAGATATCTTTTAAGTTATGACTGTGAAATAAAAGATTATGTTCAGCAGATATTTTATTCTACTCCTAGCTATGATAGAAATAAAAGAGAAAGTATTATAAATAAAAATTTAAAAAAATTATCGCACCCATACTATTATGAATATGAGCCTCTAAGAAAAATATGTATTCAAATATTAAGGCATGAAAAATTAAAATACGGAATCAATGATAATACTGTATATGGATTATTATTTGATGGTGCTTGGCTTTTTGAAGAGTATTTAAATACTTTTTTAAGCAAAGAAAATTTTATTCATACTGAAAATAAAATAGGAAGAAAACCTTTATATTTGCTTGATAATAATAAATGGAAAATATATCCAGACTTTTATAAATTATCAGATGAAAATAATATAGTTCTTGATGCCAAATATAAAAGACTTGATAATAAAGATAATGAAAGCATAGATAGAAACGATAAACATCAAATAGTTTCTTATGCTTATACACTTAATGCTAAAAAGGCAGGTTTTATTTATCCATTGGAAGAAGTTAATTATACCGATGCAAATAAAATTATAAAAATAGGCGTTTTAAATAATGCTTATAATGGATATGCTGATTGCGGTATATACAAGTATGCTTTAAAAATTCCTTCAACAAAATTAAATGGGGAAGATTTTCAAAACATAAAAGAATTTGCTGAAGTTATGAGAAATATTGAAAATGAATTAATAAAAGTTTTAAATAAATTTTGATTAAGAATTTTTTGAACGCACGGTTAATGAAATTATAAATTTAATAAAAATTATAATCGGATTAAATCAATATTTATAGTTTTGCTTAGCGTGCGGTGTATAGACTATAAATTTAAAAAAATCTTGGGTGGGCAGCTGAAATAACTTTGAAAAACTAAAAAGAAAGATAGTATAAAAATTGCATATTATGCTGAAAGCCTATAGGGTGGGCAAGTGTAATTTGATTTTTGTATTAATTTAAATCCCGCCCTTTTATATTTTATATCTAATTAAAAATTATGACTTAAATTTATCTATTGCGAATTTAGAAAAAGCATACCCGCCCTAATGTTATTAGAATTTAGAATTTATACACCGTATGTATTATTTTTTGTATATATGTAGAGCTATTAATTAATGTTATTCATATTATATTTATTATTTATTTACCATACGTTTATATTAATATTTTATTAAATTAATAATTATTTTAATTTCATTTTCATTGAAAAAAAAGCAATTTTATTATAAAGTATTATAAAATTAGTTTGTAATATATTTTGAAAATAAAAAACGATAGGAGAATAAACGATATGGTAGTAGAGCCAAAAATATTAAATAATATATGTATAACAGCTCATCCATTAGGCTGCGCTAAAGAAGTAGAAAATCAAATTAATTATGTGAAATCACAGCCGAAAGTAAAATCTAATGTTAAAAATGCTCTTATATTAGGAGCTTCAGGCGGATATGGACTTGCAAGCAGAATAGCTATAGCTTATGGATTAGGTGCTAAAACTATGAGTGTATCATTTGAAAAAGAAGCTACAGCAAGAAGAACAGCTACACCAGGCTGGTATAATAATGAGGCTTTTTCTGCTTTCGCTAAAAAAGACGGAATAGAGGATAAAAACTTAATATTAGATGCTTTTTTAAACGCTTCAAAAGAAGAAGTTATTAAAGAGGCTAAAACATTCTTTAATGGTGAAAAAATAGACTTACTTATATATAGTTTGGCAGCTCCAGTAAGAATGGACGAATCAACAGGAACACTTTACCGTTCATCTTTGAAACCTATAGGAAAAAAATATAATGGTATAGGTGTAGATTTCCTTACAGAGGAGTTGTTAGAGGTATCTATTGACCCTGCGAATGAAGATGATATAAAATCTACTGTAAAAGTAATGGGCGGAGAAGATTGGAAATTATGGACAGATGCCTTACTTAATGCTGATTTATTAGCTGAAAATGCTATCAATGTAGCTTACTCTTATATAGGCCCTGAAATGACAAAAGCGGTATATAGAGAAGGTACTATAGGAAAAGCTAAGGATCATTTAGAGGCAACAGCTCATGAATTAGATAAAGAGATGCAGAATAAAATCAAAGGACATGCCTATGTATCAGTAAACAAAGCTGTAGTAACTAGATCTTCAGCAGTTATCCCTACAGTTCCTCTTTATATAGGTATATTATTCAAAGTAATGAAAAATAAAGGCCTTCATGAGGGCTGTATAGAGCAAATGTACAGACTTTTAAATGAAAAGCTCTATAATGGCGGAGAAATACCAGTTGATAGTGATAACAGAATAAGATTAGACGATTGGGAATTAAGAGAAGATGTTCAAAAAGAAGTTTTGGACTCTTGGAATAAATTAACAAAAGATAATCTAAAAGAAATAGCTGATTTAGCATTATTCAGAAAAGATTATATGAATATGCATGGCTTTGATGAGGAAGGTATTGATTATAGCCAAGATGTTCAGATATGATTTAATGCAATAGATTAATATTGATTTATTAGCGGAGTTTGAATATTTTTTATATTTAAACTTCGCTTTTTATTTTAAATAAAATGATATTATATTAATATGGTTTGCATACTTTACATGCTGTATATCCTTTTTGCTTAGCTTCTGATAATGAAATTTTATATGCTTCTCCTTTTATTGTTCTGCAGTTTTGAAGATGATATTTTTTTCCTGTTTTTGTTATATATACAACATTTTGAGCTATTAAATTAGCTGATATCATTAATATTATTATAAATGTTATTAGTTTTTTCATATTTTCATATCCTTACATATGATAATGATTTATAATATATAAATTATTGCTTTTTATAAACAATTTATATGTGGTTTTTATTGAATTTTTTTTAATTTTTTTAAATTTAGTAGTTGACAAAAAATAGAATTGGTATATAATACGAAGCATTCCTTAACTAATTTGGAGTTGTAGCTCAGTTTGGTTAGAGCGCCTGCCTGTCACGCAGGAGGCCGCGGGTTCGAGCCCCGTCAACTCCGCTTTTTATTTTAACATGGAGAGCGATAATGCCTAATATAGCTTCAGCATCTAAAAGATTAAGACAAAATGAAGTTAGAAATCTTTATAATAGAAAAATTAAAAGTTTCTTAAATACTCAAAAAAAGAAAGTAATTAAAGCAGTAGAAAGTAACGATAAAAATCTTGCTTCAGAAGAATTTAAAAAATATGCAAGTGCTTTGGATAAAGCTGCTAGAAAATCAGTTATTCATTCTAACAGAGCAGCTGCTAAAAAATCTGATATGATGAAAAAAATTAATGCTATGAATTAATTTTTATTATTATTAAAAAATAATGAGGTCTATACAGCAATGTATAGACCTTTTTTTATGCTTTATTATTCTAAATGTCAATTTATTTTAAAAAAAATAAAAAAAATTATCTTTTTGTAAAAAAAATATATATTTTTTTATTTCCTAATAGAAAATTTTTGTTATTATTATAATATACAGTTTGAGTTTATTAAATTATATATACAGTTTTTATTATTTAAGTTTATGAGCTTGAGTGGTATATAAAGGTAAATTATTCTGTGCTATTTTGATGATATTATCACAAAAAATATAATAATGGGGAGGATTGATTATGATTAATAAATTCAACAATAATAATTATAATGATTCTATTATATTTAATGATGATGACTATCATTCTTTAATTGAAGAATATAATGATATTATTAAAGATAATATATCTGATAAAGAAAATGATAATCTTTAATAATATTATGGGAATACCGGTTATAATTATATAGCCGGTATTTTACTTACTGATACAAAAAATTCTAACATTATAATGATAAAATACGAAAATAAACATTATGAAATATTTAAAATTGATTTTGCTTATATTAATACTGAATGTAAATATATATTCTCAAACTATGACAGAAAATTCTCTGCCTTTGAGAGCAAAAAATTTTTTAAATATTAATTTTCCAGGAAATAATATAGAATCAGTTTCATTATACCAAAATGGCGGCGGATATGAAGTTGATATAGATTTCGGTTATAAATTTATTTTTTATAATACAGGCCTTTGGAAAAAAATATCTATAATCAATGATGAAACTAAAAATATAGGAATACCTAGAAGCTGCATACATAAGTCTATGGTTAATGTTATAGATAATGAATACCCTCATTCTAAAATCACCGATATAGAGAGAAGAGATAAAAATTTTATTATCAAATTAGATGATAAATATGTAATAGAAATTACAGGATATGGTATTATAATAAGTCAGGAAAATTTAGATAATACTCAAACCGCTTCAACTAATAACTAATTAAGATATTATGTCTTTAGATTTATTGAAGGCTATTATAGATTTTTCTATCTCTCCCATAGCATTATAAGTGTTAGCAAGCAATATATAAACTTCTTTATTATTACCATCTAATTTAACACATTCTTCTAGCACATTTCCTGCATTATCATAAAGTCCTGCTGAATAATATGAAAGTCCTAAATAATAATAAGATGATGAATGGCTATTATTTATTTCTATAGATTTATTTAAATACGATATAGCATTTATATAGTCTTTTGTTTCATATAGAGAAATTCCAAGATAATAGTATAGCAAATAATCTTTATCATCTATATTTAATGCACTATTAAAAGAAGATACAGCATTATCAAAGTCATCAATCATAAAGAAACATAGTCCCATATTAAAATATGCAGAATAATTATCTTTTTCTATTTCTGTTACTTTTTTTAATATATCTATAGCTTTTTTATATTCATATTTATCTTTATATGAAATAGCAAGCATATATAGGCTTGTATAATCATATTTATTAAGCTCCATAGCCCTTTCAAAGGATTCTATAGCTTCATCTGTTCTTTTTAGATTATATAAGGCGATTCCCAAAGTACGCCAATTAAGATATTCTTTAGGTGCCAGCATAAAAGATTTATTCAATACATTTACAGCATCTTCATATCTTCCAACTTCTACATAGCATTTACCAAGCCAATTAAGGCTTATATAATCATTGTTTTCTAATTCACAAGCTTTTTCAAGATATGTAATAGCATTATAGTAATTATTTATCTTTGTATACGATATTCCTAAAAGTCTATGTATAGAATAATCATTATTATTTATAAGTAAAGCCTTTTTGAAAAGCTCTATAGCCTCTTGGTGATTTCCTAATTGAGTATAAAACACTCCAAAATCTACTCTGGCTTTATGATTATTAGGCTCTCTATCACATATTTCTTTATAATGAGATATCATGTTAGCTATTTTATCTTGAAGACTATAATCTGATGAATTGTCCATAATTGATTTACTTTCCCTAAAAATAATTACTTGTATAATAGTATATCTTTAAGTTAATTTTTTTCAACTTTTTAATTTTAATATATATTTTGAAAAAATTAAAATATCATTGTAATTTTGTCATTTTTTATTATATTACTTAAATAAACAATAAAAATTGACAAACCTATTATTTTTTAATATACTACATATAGGTATATAAAAAGGAGTTAGAAAATGAAAAAAGTCATAATAATAGGAGGCGTTGCTGCAGGAATGAGTGCAGCTGCCAAAGCTAGAAGATTAGATAAAGAAGCTGTAATTACAGTTTATGAAAAAACAGATGTTGTATCTTGGGGAGCATGCGGTATGCCTTATTATGTAGGCGGTTTTTATGAAAGCCCTAATACTATGATAGCAAGAACTGCTGAAGCTACTATAAAATCAGGAATAGATTTGAAAGTTAAGCATGAAGTTTTAAAAATAGATCATAAAAATAAAAAGGTATTAGTTAAAGACATTATAAATAATAAAGAATTTGAAGATAATTATGATTCACTTCTTATAGCTACAGGAGCAAAATCAATAATACCTAATATACCAAATATTAATATAGGTAATGTATCAACTTTAAAAGATTTCAGCGACTCTATTAATATGAGAGAAAAAATGAAAGACTCTAATATAAAAAATGTTGTAATATTAGGTGCCGGATTTATAGCTATTGAAGCTGCTCATGCTTTAAAGCATATAGGAAAGAATGTTACTATTATACAGCGTTCAGACAGAGTATTTGGAAATAAATTCGATAAAGAATTTTCTGATATGGTAATAGAGCATATAAAAGAAAAT
>CASEHG010000252.1 GCA_949287565.1 uncultured Brachyspira sp. | reverse complement strand
TTTAGTATTATATTAATACTCATATTAATTCTTCTTATAGTATTGGTTTTTAAAGTTTCATCTAATTAATGATTATATATGCTGTAATTTTCTATGTTAACTAAAAATTATAAATTCCGATTATAAGATAGTTAGAATATTTTTTAAAGATAGAAAGATGGAAGAGATAAACAAATATTGGAATGAATTTTTAGATATTATAAGTGAAGATGATGAGTTTGCAGGTGTTGCTCTGCTTAAAGGCAGTGTTATTGTAGCCGATGATGAAAATAAAGCAGATATAGTATGTTCAGGAGATTTTACAGCAGCACATATAAAAAAAGATTTTTTAGGAAGAATAAAAGATTTTTTTGAAGATAAGTTAGGGCATAATATAGATTTAGATGTCAAAGTAGATGCTGAACTTGTTGATAAATATTTACATGTAGAAGAAATTGAGGAACCAGTTAATAATTCTAATAATATTGAAAATACTTCTAATAAAAATGTATTAGATGTTTCTAAAAAAGAAAATGCTTATGGTAAAAGTAATTTAAATGAGCAATTTAGATTTGATAATTTTATACAAGGAAATAATAATAGATATGTATTTGAAGCAGCTAAATATGTATCATCTAATCCCGGTAAAGAATATAACCCTCTTTATATATATGGAAGTGTAGGTATAGGAAAAACACATTTACTTCAGGCTATAGGTAACAGTTATATGCAAAGCAATCCTAATGCTAAAGTTCTTTATATAGACGGAAGCGGTTTTAGGGATGAATATGTATCAGGACTTCAGAATAAAAAACCAGAAATTTTCAAGAAAAGATATAAATCTTTAGATATGCTTTTATTAGATGATTTACAGCTTCTTGAAAGTGCTCAGGAAACATCTAAAGAGTTATTTGAAATATTTCAGGCTTTGGATAATGCTTCAAAACAGATGGTATTCGTAAGTGATAAGCCACCTAAAGAGTTAAGAAACATAGAAGCAAGATTAAAAAATAGATTTGAAAAGAGCCTTATTCTTTCGATAGAGCCACCTCAATATGAAACTAGACTAGCCATAATAGAAAGAAAACTATTCGATTTGCATACAAGTATAGATGAAGAAGTTATGAAATATATGGCTGAAAACATTACAACAGATGTTAGAAAGATTGAAGGTGCAATAAGGGCATATTTATCGGTTAGGGATTTAATGAAAATAACTCCTGATATAGAGCAATGCGAAAAACTTGATATATTTAAAGATTATTTCACAAATAAGCCTAAATTGAAGAATGCTACTATAAAAGAGATAAAAAAGATAGTGGCAGATTATTATGGTGTAGAAATATCATCTTTTGAAAGCAAAGATAGAACAAAATTTATATCTAAAGCTAGGCATGTTGCCATATATTTAGCATGCGAATATTCTAAGAAATCGGTTACAGAAATAGGACTTGATTTTAACAGAGATCATGCTTCTGTAATACATGCCAGAGATAAAGTTAAAGATGAATTAAAAACAGGTTCTCATTTATACTCTGAAATTAATGACATAATAGCCGGAATATCATAAAATTATTCAAATAATATATAAAAAAACGATTGACTTTTATACGATTTTATATATAATTTAATAGTATTGTTAAATTAATACAATTTTTCATAAACCTCCTTATCACCCTGATGTCTTTTATCCAGGGTGATACTTTTTTAACCTAAATTCTTTTTTAACTGTTCAAAATTATCATCATAATACTTTTATTATATTTATATGTATAAAAATAATACATAATTGAATATTTTTACCGTATAAAAATGATACATTTAATATTGTCTATTTGTATATTTGCATATAATTAAAAATTACATATATATTTTAATATGTTTTTGTATTATACTAGATAGTATATCATAATATATTACTGTATTATTAGCGGTTTTTTACTATTAATATGTTTAATATGTAGTGTATTAGCCTGTTATTTTTAATTAAATATATTATTTTAATTTTTTACATTTAGGAAATAATTAGAAAATAATATAGAAGACCTTAATTATTGGCACGTTTATTGCATATATTAGTAGTGTAAAGTTGAGAACATTAAAAGTCATAAAATAACAGTTAATTAAAAGGAGAATAAATGGAAGAAGAAATAAAAGAAAATAGTGAAGAGAAAGAGGAAGAAAACACAGAAGCAGAGGCTGTTGAAAATGATGATCAATCAGAAGAGAATGCTGAAAATAATAATGATGAAGATGAAATAACTGCTTTGAAAAAAAGAATAGAAGAATTAGAAAATGAATCTGCTGATATGAAAAATAAATATATGTATGCTATGGCAGAGGCAGAAAATATAAGAAAAAGAACTGCTAAAGAAAAGATTGACAGCATAAAAAGAGCGAATAAAGGTTTGTTATTATCTCTTTTGACTTTTATGGATAATTTTGAAAGAGCATTGAAAGCAGGCGAGCAAGATTCTAATGTTCAGGGCAGTGAATACTATAAAGGCATAGAATTAATACATAAACAATTTATAGACTTTATGCATGACAATGGAGTTACTGAAATAGAGTCTTTAGGCGAGGAATTTGATCCTAATGTACATGAAGCATTAACTATGATTGAAGTTCCTGATATAGATAAGGAAAAGGTTGTTGAGGTTTATGCTAAAGGTTATAAATTGAATGATGAACTTTTGAGAACAGCTAAGGTAGTAGTCGGCAAACCACAGGCTACTCCTAAAGAATAAATTAATTAATTAGGAGATTTTATGGCACATATTCAACTTTTTAGAGCTTATTACGAGCCAAAAGCAGACAAAAAAGAAAGCATACGGCATATAGATGATGTTTTGCAGGATTTAACAGATGCAATAAACAACCATATTAAAGACAAAGAAGTAATTAACGTTGACCTTACTACATCACATTTAGGTAATGGTCATACTGAATATGTTGTTAGTGTTCTGACAAAAGACTAATAACAGAATTTATAAAAAACAATTTATATAATAATATTAATTTTTAATGTTTAAAAAGTAGTTAGTAATTTAAAGGAGAAATTTATTATGAGTAAAATAATTGGAATAGATTTAGGAACAACAAATTCATGTGTATCAGT
>CASEHG010000251.1 GCA_949287565.1 uncultured Brachyspira sp. | reverse complement strand
CATACTTCCATCTGTAAATGCTGAAGTAAAGCTATGAAGCTGAGTTATAATATGAGCAGCAATTACTATAGCATCTATACCATTATATGATTTAGCTCCATGTGCAGATTTTCCATATATATGAACTTCAAACATATTAGAGCTAGCATACATTGCTCCGTAAGTAACGCTTACTTGTCCCACATTTATTTCAGGACGAACATGAAGCCCATAAATAACATTAACATTATCTAAAGCATGTTCTTTTATCATAGGCAAAGCCCCGCCTGTAGTTTCCTCGGCAGGCTGATATATAAGTCTAATATTACAAGGAGGCTTTATTTCTGAAAAATATTTTGCTATGCCTGTAAGCACTGTAGTATGAACATCATGCCCGCATGAATGACATTTACCCTTATTTTGTGATGAATAGGAGCAGTTTTTTTTATCTTCCATAGGCAAAGCGTCCATATCGGCCCTAAAAGCTATAGTAAAATCTTTATCCTCGCCTTCTATATCCGCTATTATTCCTGTTTCAGCAACTTTATTCTTATATTTTATATTTAGTGAATCAAGTATAGAAGAAATCTTTTCTGATGTTCTAAACTCCTGAAATCCAAGTTCAGGATGAGCATGCAAATCTCTTCTTAAATCTATTAAAAAGTCCTTCATAGCTGAAAGAGCATTTTCTGATATTATATTGTCCTGCATTATTTAAACACCTCAACAAAAAAAACAATTATACCATATAGATATAAAATATTATTATGTATGTTATTTTTATTAATTTTAGAATTATTAAAAAGATTACTTCTTAGATTTTGAAAGGGTACATTTTGAAGATTTATAGAATTTAGAAAATTGAAAGCATGTATTTGAATGATTATATGAACGTCCTGAAATACAGGTGAATGAAGTGTACATTCTAAACTCCTTAAATTTTTATTTATAGTAATATTATTATATGTAATAATATATTAAAAGTCAAGAAAAACTAAATTATTTTTTAATAAAAAAGATTTGAATTATTAGAATATAAAAATTATGGAATTAATTGAAATATATTATTTATTTTTTCTCAGTATCTGCTGCAACTGTATTATATACTGAATCAACAATATCAGTAACTCTCACGCCAAAACATTCGTCTATAACTACAACTTCACCTTTAGCTATTAATTTACCATTAACAAGCAAATCAACAGGCTCACCGGCTAGTTTTTGAAGCTCTATAATAGAACCTTCACCAAGACTTAGTATCTCTTTAATACTTAAACGTGCTCTTCCTAATTCTACTGTTACATTTATAGTAACATCCATCAATAGGCCGATGTTATTAGCAGGTATACCATTAGAATTTTTGTTATCTACATTACTCATTATTTTACTTCTATTATTTATTATATTACATGATCGATTATATTATATATATTTATTCAAGAATTTCAATTATATTTATTAAAAAATAATAAAAAAGCGGGAAATTACTCCCGCCTTATTATATTGGTAATTATTTTAACTTATTATCTAGGTTTATTAGTAAGTCTGTCCATAGGGTTGATAATATCAGTAACACGAACACCGAAGTTTTCATCTATTACTACAACCTCACCTTTTGCTATTAACTTACCATTAACAAGCAAATCTACAGGCTCACCAGCTAACTTTTGAAGCTCGATAATAGAACCTTCACCAAGTCCTAATATATCTCTAATAGTCATAGTAGCTCTTCCAAGCTCTACAGTCATGTTCATAGTTACATCCATGAGCAGACCGATATTTCCTGTTCCTTGTACATCAGAAGCAGGCATTAGAGAGTTGAACTCAGCATGCTGTACTCCTAACTGAGGACCGGAATCAAAGGCTTGATTATCTACAAGTCCTGCCATAGAATTATTAGAAGAAGTTCCGGCATTTGCAGTATTTCCTCCAGCAGCAGGCGCAGCAGTATTATTAGATGCAGAACCTAAAAGGCTTTGTAATAATGGAAGCTCTAAAGCAAATACATAAGGAGCATTTTCCACTTCACCTTCAATAGAAAGTGAACCGCTTACTATAGCCAATGGACCTGGTATATTAATACTGAAAGCATCTTCCAATATAGAAGTTTCTATAGGAGAGTTAGTAAAACTTCCTCCAAACCTTGAAGATAAAGCACTGTCAGAAACTCCAACCATTTGTGAGAAAGCCTCTTTCAATACTTGTGATACCATATCATTCAAAGCTGCTTCTTTTTGTCCCATCATAAGAGAAGCAACTATTAAAGCCTCGTTTTCTCCCATGAAGTAATAAACATTTCCATTGATAGAACCAGTATATCCTACTTTAGCCTCTACCATTTTGCCGGAAAGCATTTGATGTAAATTATTTACATCTCCGACTGTAGTTGTAATATTAGTGATAGATACGGTTTTTGTAGAAATAGATGATAATGAGAAAGCTTGATTCTCAGCTATCATTTTTGCAGCTTCATTAAATAGCTGTTTATCTACATTTCCGCCTCCATTGCTTGATGCTTTAGGAGCAGTGTCTCCTCCAAAAGCTTCATCGGCACCTTTTAACAAAGCTTCTATTTCGTCTTGAGATAATGCACCGTCACTCATCATAACCTTAATCCTCCTCTTTTAATAAATCGTCTTCGGTTATATCAGCCTCTCCATCCATAACACCTGTAAGCTGTACAGCCATTCTGCTGCCTGATATACCAGGACGACATAAGAATTTCTTTCTGTTTCCTATCTTAAATATGACAGGATCTGTAATCTTAGTATCTGTAAACTTAACAACATCACCTTTCTGAAGATTGAGAATGTCTGATAGCGGTAATTGCATAGATCCAAGTTCCGCCGAAGTTTCAACAAATATATTTTGTAATTTTTCTTTTATTATCTTTAAATTCTCGCTAGTGCTGCCTCTTCTAATAGATGCATACCAATATTGAGCTGAAAACTTAGATAGTATAGGCTCAATAGTAATATATGGTATACAAAAGTTCATCATACCTTCAACATCAGCTACCTTAGTTTCCAAAGTAATTAATACTACCATATCGTTAGGACTAACCATTTGAGCAAACTGCGGATTAGTTTCTATAGAACCTAAACGCGGTCTTAAGTCTATTACCTGCGACCAAGCCTCTCTCAAGTTACCTAGTATTCTTACTATAATACCTTCCATAACTGATAACTCAATATCTGTAAGCTCTCTGTTTAAGTTCTTAGGACTCTCGCCAGGTCCGCCGAACAATCTATCAATTATAGTAAATGTGATAGATGGGTCAATCTCTAATATGGAGCTTCCTTTCAAAGGATCCATACTTACAATAGCCAAAGTAGAAGGATTGCTAACACTTCTTATAAACTCTTCATAAGTAAGCTGATCTACACTTGCTACGTGAATACCTACTAAAGTTCTTAACTGTGCAGATAATGAAGTTGTGGTAACACGAGCAAAGTTTTCATGCATCATCTGAAGCGTTCTAATTTGGTCTTTTGAAAACTTATCGGGACGTTTAAAGTCGTATATCTTTATCTTTCTATGCTCTACTTCTACACGTTTAGTATCAATATTATCTAAACTTTCACCTGATGATATAGCACTTAATAACGCATCTATTTCGCTTTGTGACAATACTTCTGTCATACGAATATCCTTCTCTTATAAATTTTTTCAATAGCATTCTTTAGCATTAGCTTAACAAGAAGTTATCAAATAATATACCATCTATTTGACCATTTCTAAGCATACTATTAATTTCCCGCTTAATATCAGCTTTTAACTGCTCTCTGCCCTCATTAGTTCTCAACTGATCATAAGTATAAGAACTAAGTATAGTTGTGATTCTATCTCTTATCATATAGAATCTTTCTGGAAGTTCTACTGCAAGCTGTTTAGTATTAGTAGTATAAGTTAATATAATACTTACTTTTACATATCTTGCTACGTCCATGTCTGCAGTGTTTACGTTAAACTCTGGGTCTATACGATAGATTGATGGTGGTGGCTGTTTTACCATATCATCAACTACGCCGCCCTGTACGCCTGCAGCTTTTCCTACACTTTTAGATACAAAAAATGCTATAAGCCCGGATATTAAAGCCACAACTAAAATGGCAGCAATTCCCATAAGTATTTTTACAATCATAGGGCTTAAACCAAATTTTTTCTTTGGCGCAGCTTCGGTTTGTTCTTCCTCTTCGCCTTCTTCCAAATCTAAATTTTCTTCGTCTGCCATATAATTTCCTCACTTAAATTAATATGTTATTTTACAATTATATAACAGTAAAATAAAATTAGCAACTCTTATGTTAACTTTAACTTTTTTTACTGTCCTTATATATAATATCGGTAAAGTAAAAAAACACTTAACATATTTTTTATGCAAAAGTAAAAAAATATTATGTTGATTTTTTTTACTATAATCGTTATAATTTTCATAATTGCTTAATTACAGCTTCTCAAAGCGATTAACTTAAAATATCAAAGGAGTATTAAATGAGAGTTTTACTAAAAGCTGAAGAATATGAAAAAGTTCTCCCTAGACTTGCTGCGGAAATCATTGAAAAAGAAGATATGGACAAATTAGCTATTGTTGGTATAAGAAGAAGAGGTGATTTTTTAGGTATAAGATTAAAAAAACTTCTAGAAGAAAAAATCAAAAAAGAAGTACCTATCGGAGCAATAGATATTAACCTTTACAGAGATGATTTGTCTACTCTTTCTGAGTTTCCAGAAATTAAAGAAACTGACATACCTTTTGATATTACTGGAAAAACTATATTGCTTGTTGATGATGTTCTTTATACAGGAAGAACTATTAGAGCTGCTCTTAATGCTCTATTTGATTATGGAAGGCCCAAAAAAGTAGCTTTACTTGTTTTAGTTGATAGATTTGGAAGAGAGCTGCCTGTATCTGCAAACTATGTAGGACTTGCTCTTAATGTACCTCAGGATCAGTATGTATCTGTAAGAGTGAAAGAATTGGAAGGTGAAGATTTAGTTTTATTAAAAGATAGAAATTAAAAAATATATTATTAATTAATAAAAAATGGACTTTCAATAAGTCCCTTTTTATTTGAAAAATTAATTTTAGTCACCAAATTTTCTAAATAAAGATGAGTACATATCGTAAAATTCTGTCTTAGAGAAATCATTTAAATCTTCAGGAGACATTTTTTCCACAATATTTTTGAAGTATCCAAATAGTTTTTTGAATTTATTAATTTCATTTTCTGATAATAATATATCATGTTTAGAGCTATACTCATTAGTATGTTCACTAGATTCTTCAGATTCAAATAGCTTAATAGCATAATCTAAATCAGACTGAGTAATTTCTCCATCAAAATCTTCTTCATCGTCTTCAGTATGTTTTTCATCTTCCATTAGTATAGGTTCATTATCATCGCCTAAACTAAATTCTTCCTCAACTGCTACGTTGTCATCTAGATTTTCTTTTTCAATAGTTTCTAATTCTTTTTCTTCAGACATATTAGTCTCCTTGTTTAAAAGCTCTTCCATAGAATCAAAATTTTCTAAAGATTTTGCTTTAGTATTATCTTCTTGAGTATTATTCTCATTTATTTTATCACTTATTCTTATAAGCTCTACACCATCTTCATCATTGCCTTTAATAATGTTTTCAAGCATATTGACATCGGAATCTCTTATCTCATCTAATTGAACATTATTTATATATACAAGATCCTCTAATTCTTCATCACTAACTTCTTCTTGTAATTCATCATCTCCATTATTTGATTCTTCTTCCTGATGCTCTTCTTCATTAGTTTCGGAATTAGATAAATAGTTTTGATATAATTCTTTTTCTTCTTCTGACAAATCTTCTGATGAGGTATCTACTTTATCCAAATAACCTTCGATCATAGATTTATCTTCTTCTGTTAAATCTTCTTCATTATTGATGATTTCCTCTTCTACTTCATCAATAGCTTCGGATAATTCTTCTTTTATTTCTTCTTCCTGTGTTTCAGCTGTAGCTTCTTCTTCTTTTTGTTCTTCTACTACTTCTGTACTTTCTTCTTTATTTTCTACTTCTTCACTTGCTGCTTCTTGAGGTTCTGCATTGGATAAATAGTTTTGATATAATTCTTTTTCTTCATCTGTCAAATCTTCTGATGAAGTATCTACTTTATCCAAATAGCCTTCGATCATAGATTTATCTTCTTCTGTTAAATCTTCTTCATTATTAATTATTTCCTCTTCTG
>CASEHG010000250.1 GCA_949287565.1 uncultured Brachyspira sp. | reverse complement strand
TGCGCCCATAGCTCAATTGGATAGAGCGTTTGACTACGGATCAAAAGGTTGCGGGTTCGACTCCTACTGGGCGCGCCATTATAGAATATCAAAAAGCCTTGAAAATAAAGGCTTTTTTCATGCTTTAAACTTTTGACTAAAGTTTTTTTATTATTATAATTTACTTAGCAAAAAAAATATAAAATCAATCAGTAAAAAAATAAATCAAAGCTTTCATTATTTTTTTCATTGTTATATTATCCACAAAATAACCAAATTTCTTTCCTATAATTTTTTTCTTACTAATAGTTGTAACTTGTGTAAATGTCAACATAAAAGTTTATAATTATGTCAAAGTTAAAACCTTATAAATTGAGTGAATAAAAACCACTCATTTTTTTATTCCAATTTCCTCTTTGTAGCAGGAACCTGGTATAATCCTATTAGGGAGTGTAATCTTCAAAAAAGAAGATTACACAAGTATGACGTATTATACCAACCTACTACAAAGAGTTTTCTCGGCATAAAATCATTCGTTATATTTGTTTGTCCTAGAATCTGACTCTGTTATTTTATCTTTTATCCTATATGAATTTCCTGTTATTCTTATTATGTGTGAATAATGAAGTAGTCTATCTAAAACCGCACTAGCTAAGGTGTTATCACTAAATACCTCTCCCCATCTTGAAAACGGCATATTGGTAGTTACTATTGTTGATTTGTTCATATATCTTTTGGCTATTAGTTGAAAAAATAAATTCGAGCCTTGATGGTCAACTGGTAAATATCCAATTTCATCAATTATTAACAATTTATATTGAGCCAAATGTTGTAATTGTTTGTCTAATCTGTTTTCTTTTTGAGCTTTATTTAATTTTGTAATTAAATTATGACACGTTATAAAATAAACACTATTTCTATGTTTAGCTGCCTCTATTCCTATGGATGTAGCTAAATGAGTTTTACCAACCCCTGAATTTCCAATAAAGATTACATTTTCTTTATTTTCAATAAATGATAAATTACACAATTCTTTTATTTGATTTTCACTAACCGATGGTTGAAAAGAAAAATCATAATCATCTATAGTTTTTTTAAAAGGGAAATTGGCAGCTTTAATTATTCCTTGAGCAGCGCGATTATTTTTATATGATATTTCTTCAGTTAATAAATAATCAATTGATTCACTTAGAGGTGGTGGATTTTTTGATATTTTATGAATATAATCAGGTAAGATTTCTTTTATTTTTTCTAATTCTAATAAATCTAATTTTTTATTTAATTCTTCAATCATTTTTTTCTCCTTTTTCAATATAAATATTATCTAAACTTTTTAAATTATGTTCTATAAATTCTTTGATTTCTTGATCTGTTTTATAATCAAAACTACTATGTTTTAATATATCTATATAATCTTGTTCTTTGTAATTATATTTAATTTTTTTGTTTTTATTGTAAGAATATATTAAATTTGCGTTATAATATAAGTGGATAACGTTATCCTCATCTAATACAGTAATTTGTTTACCTACATACTGTATTGGCAGTGAATATTTAATTCCTTTATATGTAATCATTGATTCATTTGAAACTTTATATGTTTTTTCTGGGATATAATAGTTTTTCAAAATATCAGTATTAACAGGGATTAAATATTCTTTTTCTTTTTGGAATAAATTATATGGTATATCATTTATAGCTTGTGATTTTTCTTCAAAATTTAATGAATAGTTAAGTCTTTTAACAATATTATCTAATTCGTTAATATCTTTAAATTCTTTATCAAAAGCTTTTAAACGATTCATAATTTTAGCTAAAGTTTCAACTTTACCTTTAGTTCTAGGTTTATATGGTAAACAAGTTCTGATTTTAAATCCGGCATCCTTAGCATATTGTTCGGCTTTGGAATTTAAAATAAGATTTTGAAAAGAACTTTTTGTTTGATTAACTATTGTTTTCATATTATCAAATAATATTTCTTCAGTAGTACCTCCAAAATATTCAAAAGCATGATTCATACATTTAAATAATGTAGATTGCGTTTGTTCAAACGTTAATTCAATATATTTAAATCTTGAATTACCTAATACAATTAAAAATATACTTACAATATATTCGTTTCCATAAATATCTTGTAACTTTAATTTTTCTTTCCAATCTACTTGTGACTGATAACCTTTAATTGTTTCAAATCGTATCGTTAATTCTTTTATTATGTTTTCTTTTTTGCTTGAAACATATTTTCTAACTATTCCATATTTACCATCAAAATTATATTTTGTTTTTAATAAGTAATAAATTCCTGTAGCAGGTATATTATTTTCGTCTAATTTAGCATCTATGATTTCTTTAAATTTATCTAATTTGGAAGTATATATTCTTATCTTTTTTTCTTTCTTATATTTATCAGGATT
>CASEHG010000249.1 GCA_949287565.1 uncultured Brachyspira sp. | reverse complement strand
GCATCATGTCCGGGATATAATAAAGTATCATCATCTAAAGCAAATACTTTTTTTGATATGCTTTCTTCTAATGTAGCAAAATTACCTGTAGGAAAATCCGTTCTTCCTATTCCATAGGCGAATATTGTATCACCGCAGAATAAATGTCCTTTAGTATAAAAGCATACTCCGCCTCTTGTATGTCCCGGTGTATGTATAACTTTGAACTCTACATCTTTTAATTTGAAAGTATCGCCGTCATTGAATTGTATTTCAGGGCTTTGGCATTTTATAACGCTTCCTAAATATGAACTTACATTCAAACTTCCGTCCTGAAAGAAATCATAATCCATACTATGAACGCAATGAGGAACATCTGGAAATTCTTTTCTTATATCATCGGCACCGGATATATGATCGAAATGCCCATGGGTATATATTACTCTTACTAGCTTTTTTCCTTCTAATACTTTTTTATAAGCATTATAATTATTCAATTGTGCTGCATCTATAATCATAGCTTCATCATCAGCTATTACAACATAAGAATTCATACCGTACATATTATTATTTATGCAATATATTTTTAATTCGCTCATTATTATTTCTCCTGTTTTTAGTAAATTATTTTTTTTCTGTATCTGTAAGAAAAATGTCCATAGTATCAAGCATTCCAGACATAGTATTATATTTGATTATTTTTCTTGTTTTATCATCTTTTTCTATATAAGCTGCTATTTTAGGAAGAAATATTGAGAATGGTATTCCTTCTATTTTAATTTCCATTTCATAGCATTCTTTTTCTTCATTTTGTATTTTTATTTTTTTTATTCCATTATTGAGTATAGATACTCTTATTTTATTGTCTTTGGAAGTCATAGGCATAATGATATTCATTTCATTTGTTGCCTCAAGAGGAAAAGCTCTTGCTATTTGATAAGCTCCGTACATAGAAAATATAGCCAAAGAACCTGGAGCATTTGTATAATTTACTTTGCCTCTTATATCGAATGTATGCTCCATAGTACCAAAATCATAATAATCTATTGTTTTATTATAAACGGTTCTCATATTTACTAAATCTATTTTAGAATACATTTCTGACTTTCTGATATTAGTCATCATACTTTCTTCTAATAAAAACGGATCTTTTAACTTATTTGTTACATAGCCTTTTATAGAAGTTTCTTTAACGTTCCAATATCCGTTATTGTCTATAGAAGTTTCTGTGTATATTATTACAGCGTTATTTTTCTTTCCTGATACTCCCTTATGTACAAAATATTCCTTTTTTTGAAAAGACGGAATATTTGTATAAGAGTAATATTGTGCAAATAAAAATGAATTTAATATAAAAAAAATTATCAATATGTTTTTCATTTCAATATAATAACCTTAAAAATACAAATTTCAATATATATTTCATACATTTTTTATTTTTAATATATTGCCTTTGGTGTCTATTATGATTATATTACCATTAATTTCTATTTCATATTTATTTTTTCTTTTAATTATTCTGTATATATTAAAATCTGTATATTTATCTTTTATAGTTTTTATTATCTCTTTTTCAATAAGATCATCTTCAGCAAGTTTCTCTACTATATTAAATGGTATTTCATTTCCGTTTCCTATTATGGAAGTCCATTCTCCTTTTGTATTAAAATTAATTGAATTTCCGCCTTTAAATACTGCACTATATGATGAATTAAATGTTACTTTAAATAAATAGTAATCAGAGAAATATGTTTCTATAAAATTTCTTGCTTTTTGAGGCAGGCTTTTTGATGAAAGAATATCCATAATTATCCTTGTTTTTCTAATAGAAATTATTTATTGTATTCCAATGATATTTTTATTTATTTTCTTCGTTCTTTTCTTTTTCTATCATATCTTCTAAATAAGCCTTTAAGAAAATATAATTATGAACATCTGCAAGATTTTGATTATTGTTGATTTTTTTGTTTAGAAATTCCACTAATTCTTCTTTTGTTTTCATATAAGCTCCTTTAATAATTTAAGTAATAATTTGCATTAAACAATATAATATTATTTGCAGTATGTCAATCTATAATTAGTAGATAGAATTGCTTAAAATACAGTATTAAAAATGTATTTGAATCTAAATGATTTTAACTTTTTTATAAAAAAATTATACTATTATTTTTTAGGCTTTTTTTATTTTTAAAATATTTCCGTCATAATCTATATAAATATAATATGCATCATCTACTTTAAACTCATAGCCTTTGCTTCTTTTGTATATATTATTTATACTTGTATATTTGTTTTTTATGATATTCATAATTTTACCGTCAATAAATTTTTCTGCTGTACTTATCTGTATTATTTTTCTATTTCCTATTATAGAAGTCCATTCGCCTTTTCTATTAAAATTTATTGATGAACCGCCTTTAAAAATAACCATATAATGAGTGGATACGGCAGCACTATGCACTTCATATTCGTTAAAGTATGTATTTACGAATTCCTGAATATTATTAGGAAGAGAGGTATATGGTACAAACTGAATGTTTCTTTCATCATCAAAAAATATAAATGAGGAAGACACTATATATAATATTTATATTAAAAAATAAAATTTT
>CASEHG010000248.1 GCA_949287565.1 uncultured Brachyspira sp. | reverse complement strand
GCAATAATAAAAAAATCAGACTATTATAATTACTTATAACAGCCTGATTATTTTATATAATTTATATATTATCTTATTCTATCAATAAAATAATTATCTTTGAACATAGTCAATTCTGTTATATTATTGTATCTTGAATTTCTAACTGCTGGTGTAGTAAGTGAAAGATGTACTATATCGCTTTCAGAAGTATATCCTGGATTTAGATTTTTTCTAGCGTTTAATACGATCCAATTACCGTTTTCCAAAGATTCTTTTTTAACGTTAGGATCAGTTATTTTATCAGCATCTTCCTTACTGCATATTATTAATAATCTAGGAAGCAGAAGAGTTTGCCCGTTTTTTGTAAATAGATTATAATAATTGTCCGGTATAGATGCAAAATTATTAATACTAAGTCCAGGAACTTCACCTTTATTTATGCCTTTTATCCAATTAAAAAGTAAAGTATCCATATCACTGCCTAAAGTAGAATTCAATGCTTTTACAGAATCTACAAGTCTTTGTTCTCCGTCTTTTATATTATAAGAAGATGCTATTTTTTTATAAATTTGCTGATTTCCGCCTGTTTTTATATCAATCCATTTCATAAACATTGATACAGGAGCGTAACTAAAAGAATCCATAGGTGTTCCAAATATATAATTATCTTTTGAATATTGGAAGTACCAAGAGTAGAAAGAATAATAAGGAATTGCATTAAGTACTTGAAGTCTTGAATCACTTATATCCTTAGCAAATATATGAGATGTAGATTCTGAAAGCCCTTCATTAAGCCATATATCCATTGCTTTGCCTTGCATTGTTATAATAGTTAATTAAATGCTGTAATTCATGCATCATAACACCAAATATGTAATTTTCATCAGCCACACTAGGATCTATATGCAGATATTCTCCTTTTACATTGTCTTTTCCATAAATTAGATCTTCATCGTTAAAATATCCTCCAAAACCTCTTTGTCCGTTAGTATTTAGAGAAGCTATTAAAAATATTATTTTGCCGTTTTGATCAAGGTCTGAAGGGCTTCCATATATTTCAATTTCTTTAGGATAATATTCTTCAAATTTCTTGACAAAAGATATTATAGTATTTTTTGTTATTTCATTATGTCCTTCCTCTAGATAGATGATTGCATTTTTTGATACAGCTAATTTTTTGAACATACTTCTCGTATCTATATAGGCTCCTTTAGGATCTATTCTTATAAAATTGTATTCTTTAGTTTCTGCATTAGAAGGGTCATAATATGCTATACCATCTATATTTTCTGAAGGCCCTGTAATTTTATTACCGCATGAAGCAATGAACATGAAGATAATGAATAAAAATATATAAGTTTTTTTCATAGATATTCCTTATAATTATATTTTAATAAATGATAAATTATAAAGACTGCAATGATAATATGAATTTTTCAAAAAAGAATCATAACAATATAATAAATTATTTCTTTTTATTAGTAAGTGCAAGTATTAGAATATGCACAACTGATTTATCTACTTCAGGTATTCTCAAAGCCTGTGATATATTATAAGGCTTGTACTGTTTCAATTTATTAATAGCATCAATTTTTACACTCTTTAAAGTGGAGTAGTCAAAATCTTCAGGTATAAGCATATTTTCGTATTTTTCTATATCTCTTATTTCATTTAAATATCTTGCAATATAGCCTTCATACTTAATAGCGATTTCGGCATTCTCCAAAACATTTTTATTGTAATCGCCATCTATCAAATGTTTAATCATATCAATACCGCATTCCGGACGCTTTATTATAGAAGCTAAACTCATAGTACGGTACTCTTTAGCTTCTTTTGTGAATCCTAAATCTTCTGTTTCTTTTTGAGTGAGTGTGCGTTTATTTAAATATTCCACAAGTATTTGAGTTTTTTGTTTTTTATCTCTTACCTTTTCAAGTCTTTCTTTGCTTGCAAGCCCTATATTATAAGAAAGCTCTGTTAATCTTTCATCGGCATTGTCTTGTCTCAAAAGCATTCTATGTTCTGCCTGTGAAGTAAACATTCTATGAGGTTCTTTAGTTCCTTTAGTAGTTAAATCATCAATTAAAACTCCGATATATCCGTCACTTCTTTTTAATATGAATGGAGCTTCTTTTTTTATTTTTAAGCTTGCATTTATTCCTGCCATAAGTCCCTGACATGCAGCTTCTTCGTATCCGCTTGTGCCGTTAATTTGTCCTGCCAAAAATAAGCCATCAATTTTTTTAGTTTCAAGTGTAGGCTTTAATTCTATAGGGTTCACATAATCATATTCTACTGCATAAGCAGGTTTTAATATTCTTACTTCCTCAAGTCCTTTCAATGATCTTATCATTTTTATCTGAACTTCTTCCGGTAAGCTTGAAGAAAATCCGTTTATATAAACTTCATTAGTTCTGTAGCTTTCTCTCTCTAAATGAAGCTGATGTCTTGGTTTATCTGCAAATCTTACAACCTTATCTTCTATACTTGGGCAGTATCTTGGACCTATGCCTGTTATAACTCCGCTGTACATTGGGGACAAATGTATATTATCCTGAATGATTTTATGAATATTAGCGTCTGTATAAGTTATATAGCAAGGCTCTTGAACTATATCAATTTTTTCATCTAAAAAAGAGAATGGAGTTATTTCATCATCGCCTTTTTGCATTTCTAATATATCAAAGTTAATAGAATAATAATCAACTCTTGCTGGTGTTCCTGTTTTTAATCTTCCAACCTCAAGTCCTAAACTTCTCAAACTATCAGAAAGTCCTATTGCTGGTAATTCTCCGATTCTTCCGGCCTGTTTTTGATACTTACCTATATGAATAAGTCCGTTTAAAAATGTACCGGTTGTGAGTATAACAGCTTGGCATTCGTACTCTCTTCCTCTTTCTGTTCTGATTCCTTTAAGTACATTATTTTCTACAATTATTTCTGTTACTATATCCTGATGAAGTGATAGATTATTTTGTGCATACAATGTTTTAGCAGCTTCTTCTTTATATGCGTATTTATCTGCCTGAGCTCTTGGTGCCCATACAGCTTTTCCTTTACTTCTGTTAAGCATTCTAAACTGCATCATAGTTTTATCTATTAATTTTCCCATCTCGCCGCCGAGTGCATCAATCTCTTTTACAATAGTGCCTTTAGCAACTCCACCTATAGAAGGGTTGCATGACATTTGTCCTATAGTATCCAAATTAATAGATATAATTAGAGTTTTCATTCCTAGTCTTGCAGATGAAAGTGCTGCTTCTATTCCAGCATGTCCTGCACCTACTACTATAACATCGTATTTATTATTATTCATATATAATATTCTCATTTAAAAATTAAATTTTATTAAAAAGATAATATATTAAAAACTTTTAATTGTCAAAGAAATATTTTTAAATACAAGTTTAAAAATTTTATTTAATATTAAAATATATAAACGCACG